>DAOVYU010000192.1 GCA_030635465.1 Bacteroidales bacterium
AATTAAATACTATGTATTATTCAGGCATAGCTTGACCTTCAATCCAGGGAGCACAAGCTTCTATTAGCATTTGTTCTGCAGCTGGAATTTTATCTGATCGAAGAGATTCTAATTGCACTTTAAATATTTCAAACTCTTCTGACGCTATGGTAAAACTTTGTTTATGCATAGCAGTTGGACCATAAGATGTTCTTATTCCAGCTGATGCAACTCTCATTCGTCCACGTATAGTTGGTGCATTTTTCTCACCAATTTCCCTTTTTGACTGATAACCATTCAGTTGCTGATCTAAAACAATAAGCTCTTGATTTAGATTATAAACGACACTGTCAAGGACACCTGAAACATTAGGAGTCCGACTCAATGCTATGTGCATTCCAGCTACTCTTTTTTGCGAATTTTTCAAAGCAAGAGAAGCTGCAGAAACTGCAGCACTTAATCCTTCAATTTGTGTCCTGTATACTGCTATTTCTTCCACAGAAGCTCCCTCAAGAGCACCTTTTCTTAATGGTTCAACAGTAAAAGGCATTGGTTCTGATAACTCAGAGGTGATACCATTAATAATTTTCACCAGGGAAACAGTATATGAATCCGGGTCAGCCATATTTCCCCTTGGTTTATATTCAGAGTTATTATAGTCCAGATTTATTGGACTTACTGATGCATATTGTAAATCCCAGGATACCCGGTGAACACCTTTTGTAGTGGGTCCTTCTATTTTACGTACTACATTCCCATCCACATCCTTAACAATCAATACGATCCTTGGCTTTGTTTCTGTTTTCTCCAATTCCACTTCATCCCATCCCGGAAATGAAACATCTTTTCCTTCTTTGATCAGTTTCTTTTCATTCTCTTTCCTAATGTCTTCTTTAGTTTTATATGTTTCCTTCAAATAATAGCTAAATACTGCTCCAAATGGTGGATTAGGTGCCGTAAATAAAGCGGCACCCTGAGATCCTTTTTCACCCCAGCCAACTGATCGTTTCGGTGTATACCACCAGGCTTTTCGTGTGGAAAACAATAAAGCTTCAGTTTCCAACTTTTCTTCAGAGATTTCACGCAACAAGCTATAATCATCCAAAACATAAAAACTCCGACCAAATGATGCACATACCAAATCATTTTCCCTGCGCTGAATAGCCAGGTCACGGAACGAGATAGTTGGTAAGCCTCCTGTAAACTTAATCCACTTTTCACCACCATTCAAGGTGAAGTAGATTCCAAACTCTGTACCTAAGAATAGTAATTCCGGATTGATATGATCCTGGACAATGCGCCAGAGAAGTAATGTATCAGGCAAATCACCTTTTATTGATTCCCACGATTTTCCTTTATCTGTACTTTTAACAAGATAGGGTTTAAAATCACCAAATTTATGATTATCAAGGGCTACATATAAGGTATTGGCATCAAATAGATCAGCTTTAATATCATTTACATAAGATGTTCCTGGTATTTCAGGTAATGAACTAACTTCAATCTTGCTCCAGTTTGCTCCTCCATCCTCTGTCCTTTGAATCAATCCATCATCTGTCCCAATAAAAATCAGATCTTCCTGCACAGGTGATTCAGCGATGGAAGTAATGGTATTATAATTTGACATGGCTTCAAAATCCCAAGGGGAATCCCAACTCCATGTTTGTTCCATAAGGGGTAAATTCAGTCGTTCCTGATCCCGGGTAAGATCACCAGAAATAACTGTCCAGCTATTGCCTCGGTTTTCTGATCGCCATAACCTTTGAGAAGCAAAATATATCCGGGTAGGTGAATGAGGGCTCACCAAAACTGGCGCATCCCAATTGGTACGTTCATAATCTTCACCTGCACCAGGTTGTGGTTTTATATAAATGACTTCACCTGTTATCATATCAATTCGGTGTAATTCACCTTCTTGTGATTGTGAGTAGATAATATCAGGATTTCCTGGCTCAGTAGCTGGTTGATGACCATCCCCTCCCATTACTATTTTCCAATCTGAATTTCTAATTCCACTTCGGTTGTCTGTTCTGGATGGACCACCCTGGGTGGCATTGTCCTGTGTTCCGCCATAAATATTGTAAAATGGTTCAGCATCATCAACAGCCAATTTATAAAATTGTGTGATAGGAAGATTGGCTATATAACGCCAGGTTTCAGCAAGGTCAAAACTTTCATACAATCCGCCATCAGTACCAATTAATAAATAGTCAAGATCATCCTTTCTAAAAATAATTACATGATTGTCTGAATGTTTATTTTCTTCTTTTAGTCTTCTGAATTTTTTTCCACCATCATCCGAAACCTGGATACGGACATCCACCAGGTAGATTCTGTCAAATTGATGTGGAGAGGCATACAATTCCTGGTAATAGTGCGGACCTGTTGCTCCAGCCACTGCATCTGACATTTTTTCCCATGATGCTCCCCTATCTTCCGAACGGTATACGCCACCTGATCTTCTTTCCAATTCAATAGCGGCATACAAAACATCTGGTTTTTGTGGTGAAATAGCAAGACCAATTTTCGCCATATTAGATTTAGGCAATCCTTTTGAAAGCTTCTCCCAAGTTTCTCCACCATCCATTGAACTATACAAAGCAGTACCTGGTCCACCACCCATATAAGCGGCAATATTGCGATGCCGTTGCCAGGTTGCAGCGACCATCCAATCAGGATTTCTAGGATCTATGACAATATCAGTAACACCAACCCACTCATCATCTCCCAGCGTCTTTTTCCATGTTTTTCCTCCATCGATAGATTTATAGAGTCCCCGTTCGCCTCCTTTCGACCATAAAGGTCCTTGGGCAGCTACCCAAATAATATTTGAATGTTGCGGATGAACAATGATTTTAGAAATGTGCTGTGATGCTTTCAATCCCATATTCTTCCATGATTTACCACCATCCTTACTTCGATATATTCCATCACCAAAACTCACATGACGACCACCTACATTCTCTCCGGTTCCTACCCAAACAGTATGCAGATTATTTGGATCAATGGTAACACAACCAATGGAATAAACTTTTTGATTATCAAATATAGGACTCCAGGTAGTTCCACTATTTATTGTTTTCCATACACCACCTGAGCCTACTGCCACATACCAGGTATTATTGTCATCAGGATGGATTGCAATATCAGCAATCCTCCCCGACATAAATGCAGGACCAATATTTCTAAATGTTAATCTGGAAAAAGTTGTACTGGACAAAGGGCCTTCTTCTTTTTCTGTTTTATCCTGTGCATTAGTAGTTAAGGCAATAAAAAGTGAAATGAATCCTATTAGCAGATAATTGGGAATTTTACTCATTGAGTTAGAATTAAAATAAACATTCAATTACGGAAATATATTTTGAGTCCATTAAGGTATAAAAGTATAATTTTTTAGCAACATATGCTTTATCAACATTTATACGAGCATATGGTTCATTTTATTGGTCTAATTAATAAAAGATGTTAATGCAAATTGGATTTAGTATATCTATTTAAAAAAATTGTTAATTAATTAACAAAGTATCTTTTTTATGAATAATGGATTTATATCTTTGCACTTTAGAAAAAAGGTCACTGTCATTAATAAAAATTCATGTCGAAAAACCTGTATATAGCAGCTGCAGAAGGGGATTCAGGAAAATCCTTAATTGTAATGGGGCTTATGAGTATTCTTACCAGACATGTAAAACAGGTTGGCCTTTTCAGGCCAATTGTTAACATGATGGGAGAAAAAGATGATGACATCGAACTAGTTTCACGTCATTTTAAGCTTCCTTTTAATCATGACGCTATGTATGGTTTAACCAGCGATGAAGCATTTGATCTTTTTCAGCAAGGCAAGTCGGATGAAATTCATACAACCATACTTTCAAAATATAAAAAGCTGGAATCTAAATGTGATTTTGTTCTATGTGAAGGCACTGACTATACTAGTTCTCTAAAGCCATTTGAATTTGAATTTAATACGCGACTCGCAAACAATTTGGGGGCTCCTATTTTGGTTGTCGTTAACGGGAAAGAAAAAAGTGTGGTAGATATTTCCGATACCATCCAATTGATTAAAAATGTACTCATACGTGAAAAATCAACTTATTTGGGTGTTTTTGTAAATCGGGTTCACAAACCAGACATGGGGGCTATTATTGGAGTACTTGATAAATATAAACTGGAGGATGAAATAGATTTTGTTATTCCGGAACTTGAAACCCTCCAAAAGCTAACTATTCGACAGATAAGCAACTCCCTTAATGCCAAAAGAATTTATGGCGATAACAGTGTACTTGACTACGATGTGAATGATTTCAAGGTGGGTGCCATGAATATCGAAAACATCCTGAAACATGTAACAACTGGTAGCCTGGTTCTA
>DAOVYU010000318.1 GCA_030635465.1 Bacteroidales bacterium
ATTGTCACGGTAACAGGATCAACCAGTAAGTCGTCTGAATTAAGTTGATCGCTTCGAGGAACGATTGTGTCGCTTAGGTCATCTGAGCTCATAATTCCACCTCACAATTTGAAAACAATATCTCTATATATTTGGCGGCCTCTTTTGCTATATCGCGCACAGCATCAGATGGTTTCTGTTGGCGAAGAGTTGATACTATTGCATCAATTTCTATTACTGCCGGTTGTGCCGGTATTGATATTTGATCAACCATTTCTTGATCAATCTTATAAATGGCTTATCATCAACACTGTTAATATTCACATTAAAGTATGTATACTGAACGCCAAGTTCAAAGTCATCAGATCCTGTATACCCTATTTTCCCGGTGATTAAATGAGACAATCCCCCTTCACCCATTACTATTTCCGGTGCAGAAGAGATAGCATAACCCAACGCCAGCCCGACAGCTGTATTATGTTTGGGTAAAAAATCTACATCTCCGATAAGTCCGGCTGAAAAATAACCTTTTGTTATGGACCGCTCAAATGTTTCTCCGTAATCAAAATCTGCCTGAAATTGAAGACCATATGTGGGATTAAAAGCATATGCCCCCCTAATTCCGGCACCAATAAGCATTGCGGGAACTTTTTTTGTAACGGAGGGATCCGGAACGTTATTTATGATATCTTCAAAATAATCTGATACGTTGATAAAATTACCGGTCAGGTTTTGAACATTAATTGTTCCAGTAAGGTTAAATTTTTCTGTCTTAGTTATTCTTAGCAACCAGCCTATATCTCCACCACTCAGAGTATTTACTCCATCGGCCATAATGGTTGAAATATCTGTTCCCACACGGCCCGACATTTTAAATGTCAAATAAAGTGACAGCCAGGGAGTAAATCGTTGGTGATATTGTACAGATGTACTAAAAAATAAAATTTGTCCTTCAAATGAAAAGATCTCATAATCATCTATAACAATCCCTGGTATTTTAAGAGTTGAAGTAAGGCCAAAGCCTAAATCTGCTTGTAAATGTGTAGTTATAAATGAACTACCCAAATGGCTGGAGGATGGGAAAGTGTGCCCATTCATTGTGGGAACTTTCCTTTCTGATATTGGTGCGTCAGATTGAGTTTGTCCAGTAATTGAACAAATCAGCAGAAATACTATTATATAGAATATTTTTTTCATATCGCACTACTTATCTGTTTTTTTCAAAGGAATTTCAATACCGGCAAGTATTTTAAAACCTGCTGTTTTAACACGTGGCACATAACTTTTTTCAATGGGTTCATCGGTGAGATTTATTAATCCTTGCGAATATCGAAACTCTACAAACAATCTGGGAAAACCTATGGGAATCTTAATTCCTACACCAAAATGCATGGCAACATTCCATTTTGCAACATTTGTCTTAATGTCTTCTTTTGTGTCATGACTGGAAACATAACTATCAACTAATAGTCCAGTTTCAAATCCACCAATAGCGTAAAATCGTTTATTAGTACTGGTTACTTTTAATAACAATGGCAATGAAAAATAATTAAGCCGGATCTTAATACTATCCACTGGCTCTTCTACCTTGGGAAGTGTATATGAGAGTTTAGTACCCTCTTGTGAATAAGATGGTTGAAGACTAAGGAAAATGCCTTTTCCCAGATTCAAGTCAATGTATGCCCCAACATTAGCACCCATAATTCCCTTATATTTAGCATTGTTGGGTGCATCACCAGACAATTTGCTGCTGTTGAGTCCTCCAAAAATACCAACATATGATTGGCCTGATACCAGAAGGGAGCTGACAAGAAAAATCCATAAAATTAATAAGTGAGTAAATTTTGTCATCTTCTAAATATTATTGGTTAACTCTAAAAAAGAAAAGTATTTACAAATATACATGTAATAATTGTTTATTGAAACGATCAAAATAAGGATTTGATCATTGTATTCAATCAAATTTTCTATAAATTTACTCGCTCTAATTGGAATATTAATAATTCACAATAAAAACCAAGCATTTTGTATAGAATAGAGTCAAAAGTTGATATCAATTCAAAAGAATTTATCAATAATAAAGATGCATTCCTTAAAATATTAAGCGATTATAAGTCGAGGCTGGAAAAGGTAAAAAGCCGTAATGATGAAAAGTCGGTTATCAGACATAAAGAGAGAGGTAAACTACTTGCCAGGGAACGAATTGATTTATTGATCGATCCTAATACACCTTTTCTTGAGCTGTCCCCTTTGGCTGCATGTGATGTTTTTGACGGGCAATTTCCTTCAGCTGGTATTATTACGGGTGTAGGTGTGATCCATGGAAAAGAGACATTGATTATTGCCAATGATGCTACTGTAAAAGGAGGAACTTATATTGCAGAAACCATTAAGAAACATGTGAGGGCACAGCAAGTTGCTATGGAAAATCACCTGTCGTGTGTTTATATGGTTGATTCGGGTGGCATATTTTTGCCTGAACAATCCAAGGTTTTTGCTGATCGTGATAATTTTGGAAGATTCTTTTATAATCAGGCCAGGCTTTCGGCTATGGGAATTCCACAAATTGCTATCGTGATGGGATCATGTACCGCAGGCGGTGCTTATGTTCCGGCCATGAGTGATGAAGCCATCATTGTAAAGAAACAAGGAACAATTTTTATTGGAGGCCCTCCTTTGGTTAAAGCCGCAACTGGTGAAGTTGTTACACCGGAAGAACTGGGTGGAGCTGATGTACATACGTCTATTTCTGGTGTGGCAGATCATTATGCCGAAAATGACCAGCATGCAGTTCAAATCTGCAGAAATATTTTTCAAACGCTTGAAGCCAAAGAAAAGCAGCGATTGGATCTAACTCCTGTTGAAGCCCCTTATTATGATCCGGAAGAACTTTATGGCCTGGCTCCAATTGACTTCAGGAAACCGGTTGATTCAAAAGAAATTATTGCCAGGATGGTTGATGGAAGCCGTTTTCAGGAATTCAAAGCCCGGTATGCTCCCACATTAATTACAGGTTTCGCAAATATCATGGGGTATCCTGTAGGCATTATTGCCAATAATGGCGTGTTATTTTCCGAATCTTCATTAAAAGGAGCTCACTTTGTAGAGTTGTGCCAATCCAGAAAAATTCCATTGTTGTTTTTACAAAACATTACAGGTTTTATAGTTGGAAAACAATATGAACATGGTGGAATTGCAAAGGATGGGGCAAAATTTGTCCATGCTGTTGCCAATGCCGATGTGCCAAAATTTACGGTTGTTTTTGGTGGATCATTTGGTGCTGGTAATTA
>DAOVYU010000287.1 GCA_030635465.1 Bacteroidales bacterium
CGGTTTTTCTGATAGTCATTTAAAACAACCACCTGCTCCCAGTAATCAGCGACTTCATTCAGTCCAAAGTGTTGGCATAAATACACCAGGTTGAGAATGTCCTTTTGAAAGCAGGAGCCACCAAATCCAACGGAAGCCTTTAAAAACTTTGGGCCAATCCGGCTATCCATACCAATGGCCTTTGCTACTTCATCCACATCTGCTTCGGTTACTTCACAAAGTGCAGATACTGCATTAATGGATGAGATCCGTTGTGCCAAAAAAGCATTGGCAGTTAATTTGGATAATTCGGATGACCACACATTGGTAGTAAGTATCCTCTCACGAGGAAGCCAGGAAGCATATATTTCTGCCAGGGCCTCAATCGCTTGTTTCCCCGACTCATTTTGTTCACCACCTATTAATATTCGGTCAGCTTCCAGCAAATCATTAATCGCTGTCCCTTCTGCCAGAAACTCCGGATTGGATAATACGCTATAATTCAATCCCTTATTTTGTTCTGACAGGATTCGCTTAATGGAAGAGGCTGTTCGTACAGGCAAGGTTGATTTTTCAACCACAATTTTATCTGATTTAGCAACATCAGCTATTTGACGGGCACACAATTCCACATACTTCAAGTCTGCAGCCATACCTTTGCCAACACCATAAGTTTTGGTTGGGGTGTTTACAGAAATAAATATCATTTCTGCATCCTCAATTGCCTTTTCAATATCAGTAGAGAAAAAAAGATTCTTTCCTCTTACTTGTTGAATAATGTCACTTAAACCGGGTTCGTAAACAGGCAATTCATCCAGATTTTCTGAATTCCACTGAACGATTTTCTGGGGATTGATATCCACGACATTTACCCTGATGTGAGGGTTTTTTAATGCAATAACAGCCATTGTAGGACCGCCAACATAACCGGCACCGATACAACTGATTGTTTTTATTTCTTTCATTCTTACGATATATTAGAATTCGATTTTAATATCATTGCTAATTCGTATCACTCTTCACAATTCACTACTCACATATTTTCCACAGCTTCGCCCTTTCAGTCACACATTTATGACCTAAGTCATTGAAATTTAATTATATGAATTAATTGATGCTTTTTACAAGCATCTTTATTTTTTACAAGTCTTCGTTTTGCCACAAAATTAATAAATCGGATTCTTTCCGGGCTTTCATAAAATTTATAAACTCATTTCTTCCGAACACTACATACCTGATCTTCCGCTTGATCAGGTTTTCCGTTTTATCAATTAATTTAATCAGGTATTCCCTATTGATTCCATCACCAACAAAAATTAAATCGATCATATTGTTATCCATACCTTTGGCAAAATCACCCGTAACATACACCTTATCCAGATTACCCAATTTATAAACGACCTTTTCAATGATCTGGTCAAAGCCCAGATGTTTCAATAAAATGTTATTGATATCCTTAAATAGTGGGTGCTTGGTATTGGCACGGAAATATTTTTTATTGCCATCCAGTTCCGTTTTCAGTAAACCAGCATGTTCAAACTTGTTCAGTTCCAGACGAATGGCATTGGTTGACTCACCAAATTCGGATTCAAGGTTACGTAAATACGACCTTGAATTGCTATTAAGAAAAAACTTCAACAGCAACTTTATTCTGGTTTTTGATGTTATTAAAGTATCTAGCATAGACGAAAACGAGTAACAAAATTACTCAATCTTATTACAATTGCAAGTTTTTACGGAATTTTTAAAAAATGGTTATTGTTAGTAATTATAAAAGAATGAAATTGTTACGATTAACGAAATGATTACTTTAAAATACTGGTTATAAGAGAAAAACTACACTTATTTTATCACCTTTAAAAATGATTTGGGAATGGTAAGTATAATGGACTGCCCAATACTTTCAATTTCGATTTTTACTTTTTGTTTACCACGAATATCAACAAGGTTACCTGATAATCCACGAAGGGCACCTCTGAATATTTCAACCTGATCACCGACCTTAAATGAGTCGGAAGAAATCGACTGATCTTCTTCATTATTTAAAAATTGTTTAATGGCCATTATTTGTTGCTGAGGAACAACGACAGCATTTCCTTCGAAGCTTATGTATTTTACAACACCTATAACACTCAAAACTTTGTAATAATCAGTTTGGTTTATGTTAACAAAAAGATAGGATTTAAACAATGGCTCTTCCACCCATTTTTTTCGATCACTCCATTGTTTGAGTGTTTTTTGCAGTGGTAAAAATGTCTCAATCCCAGCTTCTATTAAACGGGTATTCACCTTTTTTTCATTCCGGGATTTGGTATAAATGGCGTACCATTTCTTCTGGTGGTTGGTCATTGTGCTCTTGTTTTGGTTATTGAATTCCAGAAAACCCTGCCCGTACTGAAAAGGAACGTTCGGGCGGGCAGTAACCAACAATTAGTTTCCTACACTATCATTCCTACTCCAACAGTGTTATTAGTCCCTTCTTCAATTAGTATCAGGCTGCCGGTTTGTCTGTTTTTGCGGTAGCTGTCAAAGAATAAAGGTTTCGTTGTTCGGATAGAAACCCTTGCTATTTCATTCATTTTTAATTCTTGTCCGTCTTCAATCCGATTCAGGGTATTCACATCCACTTTGTATTTAATCTCCTTTACCATACATTTCACATCATTGGTTGTATGTTTCAAGTGATACTTTGTTCGAGGTAACAATGGCTTATCATTCATCCAGCAAACCATTACGTCTAGATCCTGTTCAATTTCAGGAACATTGTTTTCCTTTACAATCATATCCCCTCGACTGATATCCAGATCATCACTTAACCTTAAGGTTACAGACATAGGAGGGAAAGCCTCTGCTAGTTCTTCTTCCATTACATCAATTGATTCAATAGTGGTTATAAAACCGGATGGCAACACCATAACCTTGTCTCCTTTGCGGAAAACGCCACCCCTTACACGTCCTGCATATCCCCTATAATCATGAAACTCATCAGATTCTGGTCGGATAACATATTGTACAGGAAATCGTGGATCGATATGATTTAAGTCACTACCCACATGAATATTTTCCAGTATATATCGGAGGGTTCCTCCTCCATACCAGGGTGTGTTTTTAGAATGCTCAACAACATTATCTCCTTTCAATGCACTGATAGGAACATAACGAATATCTTTCACTGCAAGTTTTGAGGCAAAGGCACTGAATTGCTCCTTAATTTCCTCATACACCTCTTCTTTATAGTCTACAAGATCCATCTTGTTTACACAAACAATCAAGTGAGGGATTTGCAACAAAGATGAAATATAGGAATGGCGATAAGTTTGTTCTGTTACCCCGTTACGAGCATCAATAAGGATAATAGCTGCATTTGCTGTAGAGGCTCCTGTAACCATATTTCGTGTATATTGAACATGGCCAGGTGTATCAGCAATAATAAACTTACGCTTAGGGGTAGCAAAGTACCGATAGGCAACATCAATGGTAATACCCTGTTCTCTTTCTGCGCGCAACCC
>DAOVYU010000278.1 GCA_030635465.1 Bacteroidales bacterium
TAAACCGTGGTGAATCGTGTGGCGCCCATTTCAGGGAAGAAAGTCAGACCGAAACCGGCGAAGCAAAACGTGATGATACTAACTATTCTTATGTTTCGGTTTGGGAATATAAAGGAGATGAGCAGGAACCAAAATTGCGCAAGGAGAACTTGAATTATGAGTTTGTTGAAGTGAAGGAAAGGGATTATAAGTAATTCTTGATTTTTTAATTTTTGATTGACTATTGAAAAGATAACTTAATATGAATATAAAACTAAAAATCTGGCGTCAAAAAAATGCTAAAGCAAAGGGTAAATTTGTAAATTATAATTTAGATAATGTTTCACCCGAAATGTCATTTCTTGAAATGCTTGACGCATTGAATAATAAGCTGATAATAGAAGGTGATGAACCTGTTGCATTTGAGCACGATTGCCGTGAAGGTATTTGTGGGTGCTGTAGTTTATATATAAACGGAAAACCTCATGGTCCAGGTGAGAAAAGTACAACATGCGAGTTACATATGCGGTCGTTCAAAGAAGGCCAGACTATTGTTGTTGAGCCCTGGCGTTCAAGGGCATTTCCTGTGATGAAAGATTTAATTGTTGATAGAAATGCATTTGATAAAATAATTGTAGCCGGTGGCTTTATTTCCATAGATGCAGGTTCTGCCCAGGATTCAAATGCGGTTTTAATTAATAAAGAAAAAGCTGATGAAGCATTTGATTCGGCAAGTTGCATTGGCTGTGGTGCTTGTGTTGCAGCTTGCAAAAATGCTTCAGCAATGTTATTTGTATCGGCCAGGGTTTCTCAGTTTGCTTTGCTTCCGCAAGGAAAGGTGGAGGCTGTAGAAAGGGTTCAGTCCATGGTAGCTAAAATGGATGAGCTTGGTTTTGGTAACTGTACAAATACTTATGCCTGTGAAGCCGAGTGCCCGAAAGGGATCAAAGTGACTAACATTGCCCGGATGAACAGGGAGTTTTTAACTGCTAAGGTCTGTGCTGAGAAACTAAAATAACATATTCAAATAGATATTGCATTAAGCAACTCCATTTTGGAGTTGCTTTTTTTATTCGATTATCCATAATTTGTATATCATATTTCACTTCTGGTGTTTCAAATGGTTATGATTTTTCTAACAACTCAAGTCGCTGTTGGTGTCCCCACCAACAGATTTATTTCACCAACAGAATTACACTATTCTATTCCTGGTTTTTTTCTTTGAATCTTTTTTTCAGATACTAACTTTTTTTCTACCAGCCTTTTTTCCTTTGATGCCCTGGTTGGTCTGCTAGGTTTGCGTTTCTTGGTAGGAGTAAGTGCTTTCATGAGCATATCAAGGAACTTTGCAATGGCTGCTTCTTTGTTCTTATATTGTGAACGATCTTCCTGTGAAACAATGATCAACTCCCCATCTTTATTGATCTTGTTTTTAAGCTTTTGCAATAAAATTTCTTTTTCTTCTTCAGATAGCAATTCAGAATTTGGAATATGAAAACGGAGTTCAACTTTGGTATTGACCTTATTTACATGTTGTCCACCAGGTCCACTGCTACGCGATGTGTTGAAAATGAGTTCCGACTCAAAATTTTCACGAGTGATTTTATTTATGTCTGGGTTTGCCATGTCTTTTATGGCCTTGTTTTTTGTGCCTGAATGATTTTATTTTGTGCCTTTGTTTTGGATTCCATGCCGGACTGTCTCCCAGTTCAATATGCAATGGTAATTTAATGATCTCTTTCTCAATCAATACTTCAATATCCCGGAACCGGGCCATATCTTTTTCATTGATGAGTGTGATAGCTACGCCGGTGGTATTGGCTCGTGCTGTTCGTCCAACACGATGCACATAATCTTCTGCATCACCAGGCACATCATAATTGATCACCAGATTGATATCTTTAATATCTATCCCTCTACTTAAAACATCAGTAGCAATGAGTACCCTTGTCTTTTTTGATTTGAACCGGGTCAAGACATCATTCCGCTCCTGTTGTTCCAGGTCGGATGAAATCCCTTCTACCCTGTAGGATTTATTACGCATCGCCCTTACAATATCATTGACCTTGCTTTTGGTAGAGGTGAAAATAAGTATGCCGGTATAGTCAGGTTTATCTTTAATCAGGCTGATGATCAATGGTGTTTTTTGTGTGTCGTAAGTGAGGTAAGCTGCCTGTAATACTCCTTCTGCAGGTTTTGACATTGCGATGCTAATCTCTGTTGGATCAATCAAAATTTGTTTGGCCAGAAACCGGATCTTAGGTGGCATCGTCGCACTGAACATCAAGGTTTGCCGTTTTTTCGGAATATAGGTTATGATCTTTTGAATATCTGGTAAAAACCCCATATCCAGCATTTTATCAGCCTCATCCAGAATAAGGTGTTCGACTTTATCCAGCTTTACATATCCCATGTTTAAGTGAGCGATTAACTTACCTGGTGTTGCCACCACAATACCTGTATCACCTGTTAATACCTTTCGTTCTTCATCCCAATCAGCTCCACCACCACCGCCAAAAACAGCAGCTGAGTAAACAGGAACAAAATAGGAGAGGCCCTGGATTTGCTGATCGAGTTGAATGGCTAGTTCACGTGTAGGAACAATAATTAGAGTATTGACACTGGTAAAATTTCTATTGGCCAGTTTATTAAGGATTGGAAGTACAAAAGCGGCTGTTTTTCCTGTACCTGTTTGGGCACATGCAATCAAGTCATTACTCTGCATGATTGCCGGAATAGCTTGATCCTGGATGGGGGTAGCATTTTCAAACCCCATATAGGAAATCGCTTCCAGTAATTCTTCCTTTAAATTAAATTCAGTAAATTTCATTATCGGTCACGGTAAATATAAATCGGGCAAAGGTATTGATTATTCCTTTGCTATAACGATAGCTAAGATTTAAGAGAGAAATGACCTGATTACTATCATATAAGAAAGGCTAAGGTTTTGGTAAAATTCCGTCATCTTAGCCTGGTCTTTAAGTTTTATTTATTGAATTGATACTTCGATCCTGAACGATCAAATCCGATTTTGATCAAAACAAGATATTATTCCGACTTATTTTCTGTTACTTCACCTTTTAAATATCTGTTAAGGAATTTCATGATCTTTCCATATCCTTCAATTTCGTTTTCCTTTTTCCGAAATCCGTGTCCTTCATCATCAAACAATACATATTCAACAGGTACCCCATTATTTTTAACAGCTGCAACTATTTCATCCGATTCAGCTTTTAATACACGTGGATCATTAGCCCCTTGCAACACCATCAATGGTTTAGTAACATTGTGAGCAAAAAATAGAGGAGATTTATTATATAACATGATGGAGTCCTCAGTATATGGATCTCCTATTTCATCATACAGTGCTTTCCTGAATGATTCCCAATAAGGTGGTATAGACCTGGTAGTACGAAGCCAGTTTGTAACACCAAACAAGTTTACTCCCACTGTAAACTCTTCAGGAGTAAATGCCAAGGCAGCCATGGTCATATAACCTCCATAAGAACCACCAATTATACCAATTTTATCAGAATCGATCACTCCTGATTCTTTTAAAAAGTTCTTGCCATAAATACAATCCTTTAAGTCTTCA
>DAOVYU010000187.1 GCA_030635465.1 Bacteroidales bacterium
GTAAAATTGAAATCAGGTATTTTAGATTTGATTTTATCTACCATTCCCCTGAACTCATCTAGCGTATATTGCCTGCGCATTTTTAGTAGAATTTTGTCAGAACCACTTTGCAGACACATATGTAAATGGGGCATCAACTTATGATGAGTAAAGAGATTGAATAATTTATCTCCAAATCCTTCAGGTTCGATACTGGAAATACGCACCCTGAAATTGCCTGGAATATCCAGAATTTTTTCAACCAGATCTTCGAAATTTAACCCATCATGCTCATAACGACCAATATTTACACCGGTCAAAACAATTTCTTTGTATCCAAATTTCAGAACATCTTCAATATTAGATTTAATCTCTTTCCACGACCTGCTGATGGCACGCCCTCTGACATGGGGTACAATGCAAAAAGTACAGAAATTATCACAACCATCCTGAATTTTGATCAGGCTTCGGGTACGGAAACTTTTTTCAGCTGATTGATAATTGAAACGATCTTGTTTGAGTTCATCCGGGGCAATTATTTCACCTTTAAAATGCCCATCAAGCAAATTGAATATAGATCCTTTTCGGTCGTTTTCAATGGTGTATGTGATATGTTCGTTTTGTTCAAGCTTGTCTTTATGGTTATTTGCCATGCAACCAGTGACAACAAGCACGGCATCCTTATTTCTTCTGTATGCCTGGCTTATGGTTTGTCTTGATTTATGATCGCTCTGATTTGTGACTGTACAGGTATTTATCACATAGGCGTCAGCTTCATCATTAAAATCAACTATCTCATAATCAGCATTGGTAAAATTTGAAGCAACTGAATCAGTTTCATACTGGTTCAGTCTGCAACCCAAAGTTTTAAACGCAATTTTTTTACTCATGCTGATTGTAATTCTACTTTAGTTACCAGTTCACCTGCAACAGAGAATTCGGTTGCTGATTTAATTTTTACATCCACAATTTTTCCAATAAGGGAATCATCGGTTGCATAAATCCTGACATTGATTTTTCCTTCAGTCAAACCTGATAGATATTCTCCTTTTCGTTCTTTTCCTCTCACCAATACCCGGTATGTTTTTTCAACCATGCTTTTATTATATGCAAAGCTGGATTTCATTAGATCTTGAGTAAGGGTATGATAGCGTTCTTTTTTAACTGGTTTTGGGATATCATCCACCCACCTTGAACTTACAGCTCCTGGTCGTTGAGAATATTGAGCTATATAAGCCATGTTAAAATTGAATTCACTCATGATCTTTCTGGTATTCTCAAATTGTTCATCAGTCTCACCGGTAAATCCCACAATGATATCTGTAAATAAAGTTGCCTGAGGGATTAATTTGCGGATGGTATGAATTATATGACTATATTTTTCAACCGAATGCTTTCGGTTCATTTTAATCAGCAATTTATCATCCCCTGATTGGATTGGTAAATGAATTTGTTTGCCAAGGTTTGGATATTCCGCAATCACTTCAATTACTTCATCTGTCATATCGCGTGGGTGTGGAGATGTAAAATAAACCCAGAATTCTTTCCCTGATTTTTTACCTATTTCACCAATTTTCCTCAACAATTCAGGGAAACTGACCTCTTTACCTTTTTTGTCAAGACCATATGAATTAACATTCTGGCCCAATAAAGTAATGGCCTTATAATCCTTGTCAATTAAATTATGAACCTCTTCAAATATTTCTTTTGAAGGTCTGGAAACTTCTCGACCCCTGGTATATGGAACTGCACAGAATGTACAAAATTTATCACAACCATTCTGGATAGGGACAAAAGCTTCAAAATCTGATTCATAATGTGGGTTGATATGCCAAAAGTCAGACATATGCTCATTTAACTTCAGCTCACTTGCCTTTTCTTTAAGTTCCTTAATTCTTGGATTTTGATAAATTGGTTCATCATTTTGTCTTGAGTTTAAGCTCACAGGTGTGACAATTCCATACTGATTGATCATATCAGGAAGTTCCTGTAACTCACTCATTGGAAAAACGATATCGAACAGTTTTAAAAACCGATCTTTATCTGAAGGAAGGATACATCCTGTTACAAAAGTTAACAGGTTTTCATTGTTCTTTCGTTTGTTCCATTTATGAATTCTTGAATAAACCTTATCAATGGCTTTTTGTCGTACCGAACAAGCAAGAATCCCCACCAGGCTGGCTTCATCTTCATTATCGGTCCATTCATAGCCCATTTGTTCAATCACGGGTTTTGTACGTTCCGTGTCCGACATATTCATCTGACAGCCTAATGTTAGTATATGGTATTTCATTTCTTCGTTTTTCTTACCAACCCTGAACTCAAAACTTCGAACTCTGAACTAAAAGTATACTTCAGCGTGCAAATTACCCGAAGACACTCCCTGATCTTTCAATACATCAAAAGCATCATAAATCATATTTACATTGCCGCACAAATAGCACAAGGTCTCTTTATCCACTGGATTAGCTTTTAAATAATCAGTCACTCTGCCTTTAAAACTTCCTTTGTCATCCTTAGTAACACATGAAACGTATCTACCAGATGGATAGTGTTCTTTTTCATAGGCTTCATTGGAAAACCTGATACCATGGATCAATTTAAAGTTAAGGTTTGGATGACTCTGTGCAATACTGTGAAAAGGAGCCACTCCGGTACCACTGGCAATAAACAAATATTTTTTCGAATCGATATCCTCAGGTTTCAATGTGAAAAACCCGAAAGGACCATCTACCTCAAGTTTATCTCCGGGCTTCAAGGATTTCATTTGTTTTGAAACCAAACCGTCTTCCACCTCTTTTACAAGAACTTCAAGAAAATCATCCTTTTCACCATTGTAAATACTGTAATCCCTTTTCTCAACATCACCTGATATTCCAAGGTTCAGGTTTTGTCCGGCAACAAACTCCATTCCTCCTCGCTCCATTCGAATGATATAGGTTGAATTGGTTAAGTGACGAACTTGCTGTATTTTATATATGCTGTTTGTAATAGTTTCCATAATAAGTAAAACTGAATAATCTCTTTTTCAAGGTACATTCAGAACGATAACATCAAAGGTTTGTTCAATTATATTAAAATATTATTCCTTGAAAATGGGGTGCAAAATTATTTAAAATTTGGAACCATTCCAAATAAACCGATATCCAGGATTTTTGTTTGTAAGATTGTGTTAAACTCAGGAATCTCCGCCAAATTGTCGTAATTTTATTCAAGTTTAAAAACCAGGATTATGGATTCATCACTTAAAGTTTTAATGATTGAAGCAGGTACTTCCTTTTACAGGATAAACCGATATAAACTTGGTGATTTCTGGGGTCCTGTAGATATGGGCTTACACCTTGCCGGGAAACACAATAGCCTGAACATTGGGGTTGGGTTACTGGCTGGTTCTATTTTTCCTGGTTCCAATCGCTTAATTGTTAATGGATTTTCTCCCTGCTGGGGAGGTTTTTATGTGTCCTCAATGGGAGGAGCCGGATTGGTGTTTGATAATCTGGGGATTAATATGTTGTCCATCATCGGGAAAGCAAAGTCACCCTCCATCCTTTATTTAAACAGGGATCATGGTGAAGAAATAGAAGTTAAGCTTGAACCTGTTGATCTATGGAAAGTATGGAGTTCAGGACGAAAGGGTACGTATGGAATGATGGAACATGCCCATCAGCAGTTTGGAAGTAAGTATTCGAATATACCACGAATTCTAGCTATCGGGCCGGCCTCTGCAACAACTGATTTTGGAGCTATCGGATCAGCACCCATCAAAAGGGGTGCCATCTCCAATGTAGATACTTGGGCCGGAAGAGGGGGTTTTGGTTCCAAAATGCTGCAGGAACATAATATAGCAGCCATCATTTATGGTGGTACTTATTTAGATGAAGATTTCCGTGATCGGAAAGTAGCCGATGAATGGTTTCAAGACAAGTACCAGAAAAAGATGGCAGCCAAAGATATTGAAGCAACAACCAAATACAGGTTCGATCCGAATTTTGAAACCGGTGGAACTTTTGGGGTAAATTATGCAACCCTGGGTGGAAGGGTAATTGCTTTAAATTACAAATCATTTGGCTGGACGGAAGAGAAACGCCTGGAAATGCATCATAACCTCATTGCCAATCATTACTTGAAACAATTTAATGAGGAAACGATTGCAAGCAAACAACAATTTAATTGTGGGGAGCCTTGTGTGGCCGTTTGTAAAAAAATGAATGACCACTTTAAAAAGGATTACGAACCTTATCAAACCATGGGTCCTTTGAGTGGTATATTTGATCAGCGGGCAGCGGAGCAGGTTAACCACCACGCCGATATGCTTGGATTTGATGCCATTTCGGTGGGCGGAGTGATCAGTTGGTTGATGGAGTGTCTCGATAGGAAACTGTTGTCGCCGGAGGAGCTGGGTGTAAGCAAACTTCCGAAGTTCATCCTGGAAAATTTTAAAGCTGAAGAAGATTCAAAACACAATTCAGA
>DAOVYU010000303.1 GCA_030635465.1 Bacteroidales bacterium
AGCATGATAATAGTTGTAAAACCGTAACGGAAAAACGTACCGGATTGGAAAGAAAATTTATTGAGAGCTTTTTTACTCAATACAGTTGAAGTGCCAAAGGCAAATGCTGCAAGTAAAGCAAATAGAGCAGCATAGATGGTATTTTTTTCTGTGTTGAAATCAGGGAAGTTCAATCCGAAAACTAAAAAATAGCTGGCAATTATAGCCAACGAAGCCCAAATTAGGAATCTTTTTCTGAGTTTTTCTTTTAATACTATAGCAGCCAGTGAAATGGCAAAAACGGGTTGGAGTTTTTGTAAAAGAACAACTACAGTTAGCTGTTTAAAATTTACCAGGAAAAGAGCTTTAACTATTGACATAGTACCAATAGCACCGCCAAATAAAGCAACCAGGAAAAATATAGCATAATCTTGTGATGAAAAAGTTTTTAGATGTTTATATGTTTTAAAAAGAAAAACATTCATGAGGAGAAAAGGGATCAAATGCAAAACAAATACCACATATGAAACCTCCAGATTGTATAATCGCGGTGTTAGTACTACACCATCAAAACCCCACATGATAGAAGCAATACTTACTGTAATGGCTCCTATTATTTTACTTTTTCTGTTCATTTAAAAGTTATGTAATCTGTTTGTCCAAGTTAAATACTGGCACTTGTTTTGAATTAACTTCATTCAACTTGCCAAAGTTAACAGCAAAATCATAATTATTACCATTTTTATTTATCCCTTATTTATTTTTAGGTATGAATAGATTTTATTAATGGAATAAATATTTTTATAAAGCTACAAATCAGAGCTAATAAGACATCTATAGAAAGTCGATATAATAATTGCTGTTTTTCTTGACTTTTACCTCTAAAATGACTATATTACAAGGTTTTATATAATAAATCAAAAAGCCATGAAACCACTAGTAAAACCATTATTGTTAAGCTTCTGCCTGCTGATTTTTATAAGTATCTCAGCACAGAATAAATTGGGTAGCGATGGAAGTATTCCTGGAAGCTCCTCTTCTTCATCAATTAATCCGGAAAATGAATCAACAGGTTCTGGATCAAATAGTGTGACGGTTCGACAAGAGCTTGGTACACCCACTTCCATTTACTTTAATGATTGGACAGCTGGAAAAATTGTATTGAAAGATAATACTGTTTATGAGGATTGGTTATTGAGGTACAATATTTATAACCAGCAGATGCAATATATTTATAATGGAGATACATCCGCATTTGGTAATCCTGATGAAATATTATCCATTACGATTAATCAACATACCTTTCTGTTTAAGGAATTTGAATGTGAAAATAATATAATTAGAAAAGGATACCTGGAGTTGCTGGTTGATGGAGATTGTAAATTGTATTTGCATCGTTGCATAGCATATCGGTATGTGGATGAATGTGCTGAGCCAGGTGCCGAATTTGTGAGAGAAGAATATTTTATGGCGAAACGGTATTTTATTTCTGAGAATGGTGGTTTGGCAGTATTTCTACCAGAAAAGAAAAAGGCACTTATTTCCAAACTTGATAGTGAAGGAAAAGACATAAAATTATTCATTAAAAGCAATAAAATTAAACTGTATAATGAAGATGACCTGAAAGAATTATTTTCTTATTACAATATAGAATAACTTCTTTTTCTCATAAATAGATGTGATTATCCGGGACACTCTTGTAGTAACGGGGTATGGTGTCCCGGGTTTTATTAACTTCCAGTATGTTCAGTTCGCCTGATAATTTCATCTTGTAATTCATCTGTGAGATCCACAAAATAGTCAGAATATCCAGCAACACGAACGATCAAATCTTTGTATTGAGAAGGGTCTTTTTTTGCCTTTCGCAAAGTGTCAGCATTTACAACATTAAACTGAATGTGATGTCCATCCAGTTTGAAATAACTTCTAATCAGGTGCATCACATTTGTAATGCCTTCATTTGTATTCAGGAATTCAGGAGTAAACTTCTGATTTAATAAAGTTCCACCTGTTCTGATGTGATCAATTTTTGATGCAGATTTGATAACTGCTGTTGGGCCTTTACGATCAGCTCCCTGAACAGGTGAGATTCCTTCCGATAAAGGAGTTGTTGCAAGTCGTCCGTCAGGCATTGCACCGATTACACTGCCAAAGTATACATGGCAGGTGGTAGGTAATAAATTAACACGATGCTTACCACCACGTGCAGTTGGTTTATTATCAACAGCATGATAATAGATTTCAAAAACCTGCCGCATGATATCATCAGCATAATCATCATCATTGCCATATTTTGGTGTGTCATTTACCAGTATTTTTCTGAATTCTTCAAAATCTTTGAAATTGGTATCAAGGGCTTCTAACAATCCCTTCATGGAAACTGTTTCCTTTTCAAAAACATGCCATTTAATGGCTGTCAATTCATCAGTGATGCTACCTAGCCCTACACCCTGGATATAACTTGTATTATACCTGGCACCTCCATCATTATAGTCTTTGCCATTTGATATACAATCATCAATTAGCAATGAAAGGAAAGGAACTGGCATAAACTTCGCATAAATACGATCGATGATATTGTTTCCTTTTATCTTTATCTGGACAAAGTGATTGATCTGGTTTTCAAAAGCGACCATCAGTTCATCAAAGGATTTAAAATTAGATGGATCACCCGTTTCTATTCCTATTTTTAGACCTGTTCCTGGATCAGTTCCATTATTTAATGTTATCTCCAGTACTTTGGGAATATTAAAATAACCAGTTAAAATATAAGCTTCTTTACCAAAAGCTCCGGTTTCTACACAACCACTTGCTCCTCCATTTCGGGCATCTTCAATGGATTTACCAACACGTAACATTTCCTGAATAATGGCATCTGTATTAAAAATGGAAGGTTGTCCATATCCCGTTTTTACGATTTCTAAAAATCGTTTGATATAGTGATCTGTGTTTTTTTTACTTACCTGAACCATTGAGCTGGGCTGCAACATACGCATTTCTTCAATTACATCAAGCAACAAATAAGTCACCTCATTTACTGCATCTGATCCATCTTCTTTCACACCTCCAACATTAATAAGGGCAAAGTCAGTATATGTATTACTTTCTTTGGCCGTAACACCAATTTTGGGTGGAGCCGGATGATTATTGAATTTTACCCAAAAGGACTGCAATATTTCTTTTGCTCTTTCTGGAGTAAGAATTCCAGATTCAATTTCACGTTTGTAAAAAGGAAGTAAATGTTGATCTAGGCGACCAGGATTAAATGAATCCCAGGGATTGACTTCAGTTATTACACCTACATGTACAAACCAATAGTATTGTAAGGCTTCATGAAAAGTACGGGGCGCATATGTCGGAACATGCCGACAAATATCTGACATTTCTAATAATTCCTTTTGTCGATCTCTGTTTTTCTCCTGA
>DAOVYU010000351.1 GCA_030635465.1 Bacteroidales bacterium
CCCGGATTGCGCCATCGAATTGGGGGCCTGGAAAAAGAGAATATTTACGGTAATGTTTCGCATGATCCTGAAAATCATCAGTTAATGTGTGAATTAAGAGCTGAAAAAGTTAACAGGGTTGCTGATTATATCAAACCACTGGCGGTAAGAGGAGATGACAGCGGAGATCTGTTAATTGTAAGCTGGGGAGGAACATATGGGGTAATGATTGAAGCTTACAAAGAAATGCAAGAACAGGGTAAAAAGGTAAGTCTTGCCCATTTTCATCACATACATCCACTTCCCAGAAATACAGAAGAAGTTTTCAGTAGATTTAAGAAGATTATTGTACCTGAACTCAACCTGGGTCAGTTTGTTCAACATTTAAGGATGAATTTTCAACACTTCAAGTTTGAACAGTATAATAAAATACAAGGATTGCCATTTATGGTAAAAGAGTTAGTTGATAAATTTAACCAAATTCTGGAGGAGGACTAAGCATGGCAACTGACACAACAAAAATAATTGAAACAGAACAGCTTACTAAAGCAGATTTTGTAAGTGATCAAATGGTAAAATGGTGTCCGGGATGCGGTGACCATGCCATTCTTTCGTCCTTTCTGAAGGTGCTTCCTGAACTCGGTGTTAAAAAAGAAGATGTTGTTGTAGTTTCTGGAATTGGATGTTCTTCAAGATTTCCATATTATGTAAAATCTTATGGATTTCATGGAATCCATGGACGAGCAGCTCCTCTGGCAACAGGAATAAAAATCACAAACCCTAAACTTAATGTTTGGATGATAACCGGAGATGGTGATTCACTTGCCATTGGAGGAAACCATTTTATTCATGTTTTGAGAAGAAATATTGACATAAACATCATGTTGTTTAACAACAGAATTTATGGATTAACTAAAGGTCAATATTCCCCAACCACACCTACCGGTAAAATAACGAAGAGCTCCCCGCAAGGAACATTTGAACATCCGTTTTCAGTTGGTGAATTAGCTATAGGTGCCCAGGGAACTTTCTTTGCCAGAGCCGTTGACACCAATCCCAAAATGATGCAGGCCGTTATGACTGAGGCAGGAAAACATAAAGGAACCTCACTGATTGAAATATTACAAAATTGTGTAATCTTTTATAATAAGGTACACGATAATATCACCTCCAGGGAAGCAAAGGCAGAAAACCAATTACACCTTCGACATGGTGAGCCAATGATTTTTGGTAAAGAAATGAACAAGGGAATTGTATTGAAGGGAACCAAGCTGGAAGTTGTTAAAATTGGGGAAAATGGCATCACTGAAAAAGATATTCTTGTCCACAATGAAAAACAATGGGAAACAGGAATACATGTTTTATTAGCAAACATGTCACCACCTGAATTTCCTGCCGCGCTAGGCGTTATCAGATCGGTTTCTGATTTCACGTATGAAACAAAAATGGAGGAAATCATGGAGACCGAAAAAGAAACAAGTCCGATTAAAACTGTGGATGATTTGTTGAACAGTGGAAAGACCTGGGATATTTAAGAAAGAAACTAATAGAAAAAGCGAAAGCCCCACCAATTGGCGGGGCTTTCTGATTTATAACCTGATAATTTCAAGGGTTAAATCATAATAACATTTCGTATATTTTAAACATATTGTTGATATTCCGGATGGCGCTGGATAAATAACCTTACAGCCGAACAAGATGGAATGATCTTATATTTTTGATCTATCGCAAAATCCAAACCTTTTTTAATAATTTCCATTGCCAATCCCTGACCTCGTAATTCTTCAGGAACATAAGTATGAAAGAAGTTAATAAATCCTTTTTCAGGAATTAAATATTCCAGTTCACATTCCAGCCCGTCAACAGTTTTTATAAATCTGTTATTTTCATGTAAAACCTCTGTTTTCATTCTAACTTGTTTTCAATATTAAACTTCCGATTACACTAATTTGTTACGTGCAAAATAAATAATTATATAGTTTAAAACGAATAGAAAGTATTTGTTGCTATAAACAGGTAATCAAAATATTAATAGCGAGCTGCGAATAGGGAAACATCATACTTTTCCTGAATAAACATAAAATACCAATACAATTTATAATCTAATTCAATCCCGTAATCAATCGAATAGTCATAATTAATTAATTCAGTAAATGGCCGATGTGCACTTCTTAAAACCCTTGAATTAAACTCACTAACGTAAATTTTATTCCAGGCCTGGTAATATTCATGTGAATAATACCAGATACGCTTGCTATTGGTGATCATCCAGGAATCAAAATTAATCTCATCAACAATCAGCATATATTCCGTCGAATCCGCAGGGTTAGCTTCATTATCTATTCTAACAATATCACTATTTGAACCACAGCTAATAATTACAAAAACACTTGCCAGTATAAATAAGTATCGTAACATGCAATCGATTTTTAATAAAAACGAATTATTGGCTAATTTCTTATATCTCAAAGATATAAAAAAAGAGGTACAAAGTCAAGGGGAGTCGCTAAAACTAAAGTTTTATTAATTACGGAATATCAAAATCAAAATCGTCCTTCAGTTCTTGTTCGGTATAGGCTTCAACGGTTAGTTTCTTCATGTACACATCATTTACCGGATGATCATTTGTATCTACTGCAACCTCTGAAATTTCAAATACAGCTTCCATTCCGGTAAATACAATTCCAAAAACAGTATAATCTCCATCTAACCCCGGTCTTCCATCCGGGTCACAAACGATATAATACTGTGAGCCATTTGATTCCCGGTCAGGATTTACATCAATATGCAACCGGGCAGCCCCTACTGCACCATAAACATGGTTTAAGCCATCAACAATTTCTGCAGGAATATTGTATCCGGGCCCTCCGGAACCTGTACCATCCGGATCACCACCCTGGATTACAAAATCAAAAATTACCCGGTGATATATCAAACTGTCATAAAATCCCTGTTCAGTAAGTGAAAGAAAGTTTTCTTTATGTAACTGTGTAGTATCCGATAACCTCATCATAAAATCGCCAAACTCAGTCTTC
>DAOVYU010000116.1 GCA_030635465.1 Bacteroidales bacterium
AGTCGAAGGAGGATTAGAAAATCATATTATTTTAAATGAACCTCCCCGCCGCAGAGCAGCGGGGTATCCTGATGGAATTTATTTATTGATTCGCCATAAAGGGCGGGGAATAAAGCCCATGTGATCCCTCGACAAAAGCTCGGGATCAATTCGACTAACAAATTTCAATTCACCACGTTTTTAAAATTTGAGTCTCATTGATTTAAGTCAACTCTACTCAATGCTTGTTTAAGGTCATTTATCAAGTCTTCAACATTTTCAATACCTGCCGAATACCGAACCAATCCATCTGAAATATGAGCTAGAGCCTTATTTTCTTTTGATACACCGGCGTGTGTCATTGATGATGGGTGTTGTATTAAAGTTTCGACACCTCCAAGTGATACCGCTAATGTAGCAAGTTTTACATTATCCATTAGGATTTTACCAGCCTCATAACCGCCTTTCAACCCAAAACTGATCATACTTCCAAATCCTTTCATCTGCTCCCTGGCCAGGTCATATTGCGGAAATGATTTAAGCCCCGGATATTTAACCCACTCGACCTTTTTATGGTTTTCAAGAAATTCAGCAATCTGATGTGCGTTTTCCTGAGCTTTGTCAATCCTGAGAGAAAGTGTTTTCACACCTCTGATTACCATAAATGCCTGATGCGGATCCATATTTCCACCTGTATAGACCATTGTTTTTCGTAACTGATCGTATAACTCTTTTGATTTGGCAATCAAGGCCCCACCCACAATATCGGCGTGGCCGTTTATAAATTTTGTTAACGAATGTAAAGCTATATCTGCTCCCAAATCCAATGGTTGTTGTAAGTACGGACTGCAAAATGTATTGTCAACACAAACAATGATGCCGTGTTCGTGAGCTATTTCGGAAGCTTTTTTGATATCAGTTAAGGTTATGGTTGGGTTGGCAGGAGTTTCAAGATATAGCAATTTAGTATTTGGCCGGATTGATTTTTTGATTTCTTCAAGATTGGAAGTATCAATATAAGAGTAGCTTACCCCAAACTTTGAAAAATGGGTTTCCATTACACCCCGGCTGGGCCCATACACAGCGCCGGTACTTATCATGTGGTCACCCTGACTTAAAACAGTCATATACACAGCTGAAACAGCTGCCATCCCTGATGACAAGGCTATTCCTTTATATCCATTTTCCAGTTCAGCCAGTTTGTTTTCCAAGGCCTCAATTGTTGGATTTCCTATCCGGGTATAGATATAACCCTTTTCTTTTCCTGCAAATAAATCCGCCCCATGTTGTGAATTTTTAAATGAAAAAGTTGAAGTTTGATAAATTGGGGTAACCGCACTTCCAAATTCATCTTGAAAATCGCCTGCATGAACTAATTTTGAATTAAATCCTAAATCTTTTGTATTCATCTTGTTTATTTAATTTTTTAAATATGATTTTAATTTATTTATTACTGTATCAGGTATTCTCATTGGTCGACGCGACTGTAAATCAACAAAAACCAATGTACTCTCCGCTTCATTAATAATCTCATTACTCTGGTTAAATACTTTATGAAAAAAATGCATCCTGCTTTTTGGCATTTCATTTAGTGTGGTTCTTACGGTTATTATATCACCATAAAATACAGGTTTAATATACTTTATATGCATTTCTATAATGGGCATTAAAATATTTTGCTTTTCCAGTTCCCTGTCACATATCCCCACTTGATTCATTAGTGCTGTTCGACTTATGTGGTAATACTTCGCATAATTTCCATGATACACATAACCCATCTTGTCAACTTCGTCGTACCTGATCTCAATATTATTCTCTGAATCTATCATTTAATCACTTTTCTTATTTTGTATTCTATAAAAATGGGTTACTAATTAATGATTACATAGATTACCATCTGTTTCAAGAATACCATCAATATAATCCTGTACCAGTTCTTTTGTATCCTTAATATTCACTCCTACAAATACATTAATTTTGTGCTTGTTAAAAATCTCAATAGCTTTCAAGCCAATGCCCCCTGTTATAATATCAGAAATACCTTTGTTTACCAACCAATTTGGAAATGAACCAGGTTGATGAGATGGTGCCGGGAATAAATCCTCCTTAACAATAGCACGATTTTCAACGTAATAAATCTTAAATTGAGTACAATTCCCGAAATGAGGACTTAACATATTATTAATAAGCGGTAAAGCAATTTTTTTCATAATTTATAATATATAAGATCCTAACAAAAGTAAGTTTGAAGACTATAAAATGGGTGATTAATAAGGGTACAGCCCTTAATCAGATTTTTGAGATTACTCAAAGTTTAAATTGATTTATATTCGGTTTGGGTAAAATGCTCTTTTGTCCGTTAGATTTCAATTGTAAGATAATCTGGTATTTTCATTTGCCAGTGTTGGCTTAATCATTTCCTGCCATTCAGAAGAATTCCATGTACCTAGTTTCGTGTGTGTTGTTATATATTTTTCGGGAATGGGATGGGTACCGATTACCACTTTCAGATTGTATTTTTCTTCAATAAATTTTTTGAAATGCCCGATGTAGGGACAGGGTGGATAACCGACCACAAACCCTGTCGCAAAGTGAATAACTTCAGCACCGTTCTTTTTCATTTCTTCAGGGGCATACTCAATGTTGCCACCCGGGCATCCACCACAAGAGGTATAGCCAACCAATTCGAGGTCTTCATCATTTTTATAAATATCAAATGCCCCTTCCCTATTTTGTAATGCCCTGAAGCATTTTCCACCACCACAATTCCGGTAACGGTCGCAAATGATGATTCCGATTTTTGTTTTTTTACTCATAATGTTATGTTTTAATATTCTATTCCTTTTCGTGCTTTAATTCCTTGTTGATAATAATGTTTCACTTCTTTCATCTCTGTGACCAAATCCGCAACTTCGATAATTTCAGTTGGGGCATACCTTCCGGTAAGTACCAGTTCAACATTTTTAGGCCTATTTTCAATTATTCTAAGCAATTCCTTAAGTGTGAATAATTTATAATGCAAGGCTATCGTAACTTCGTCCATTACAACTACATCGTATTTACCATCTAGAATGATTTTCTTCATTTCTGCTAGCCCTTTTTTGGCAGCGTTAATATCTTCTGTGGTAGGCTTATTAATTATAAAACAGTCCAAACCGTATTGTTTTATTTCAATATTCTTTAAATATTTTTGAGTTGCTATATTTTCATGGTATTTCTGACCTTTGATAAACTGGCCGAAAAAAACTGTTAACCCAGCTCCACATGCGCGTAATGCCAAGCCAAAAGCAGCAGTTGTTTTGCCCTTGCCGTTGCCAGTGTATAAGTGAACGAATCCTTTCATAATTTTTAACTAATGATCGGGATAATTCAATGGTCGCATAAATTTCCATTGGTTTCCAATGTGCCATCCAAGTATTCCCCTACAAGGACTTTAGGATCCTTCACTTTAACACCCACAAATACATTGATCTTGTGTCGGTTTAAAATTTCAATAGGCTTCAATCCAATCCCAGCAGCAATTACATCGGTAACACCTTTTTCAATAAGCCAATTGGGAATCAATTCAGGATATTGAGCAGGTGCATGATTCAAATCTTCTTTAATAATTTTTCCATTCTCCTCCCAATAAAATAAAAAGTGTGAGCAAATTCCAAAATGCGGGCTTAATTTGTTTTCTTTGACCGGTAATGCTATTATTTTCATCTGTTTAAAAATTTTCATTTCACTGTGAATGAAGAAAATAAAAAATTTCTGCACCCATGGAACCGTTTCACTTTTGCACAAAAAATTTAATCATTTCGGTTTGTAGATAAATGTTTAAATTTATTTATGCTCATTTCATGATTTGATTTTATAAAAAACGCCTCGTTCCTGACGATCCGCTTCTATTTTCCCTTCTGCTTCCAATACATCAAGGTATTTATTGATTTCATTAATATGCAAACCAAGTATTTTTCCAAGGTCCACAACCGTGCATGGCCTTCTTGTAATTGTCCCTAAAATTGCTGTTTCAGCATCTTTCCTGTATGATTGAATACTTTTCCTTTCGGGAGCAGCAGTAATGATTTCAACATGATCAAGTTTCCAATAGTCAACAATTTTTTTCAATTCTTCCTGACTGGCAGCGTGAATATCAGCCACTGTGCCGGGACGATCAAGTGTATTTAATTGGATATGGTTGGGTTTTATATCTTTAAATACTTTCTTTAAAGCTTTTAAATCATCAATGTTATCATTGTATCCAGGAATAATAAATACTTCGAGCCATATTTGACCGGAAAACTCGTTTCTGAAATCAATTAATCCCTTAATATATTTTTCAACTGTAAGTTGTGGTGCAGGGCAGTTTATTTTCCGGAATGTAATTTCCGTTGCAGCATCAAGAGATGGAAGTATAACATTTGCATCCAACAATTCATTACGTACTTTTTTATCGTAAAGGAGAGTCCCATTGGTTAAAACAGCAACTGGGATATCTGGCTTTTTTTGTTTTATGAATTGTAAAACATCACCTATTCGTGAATTGAGTGTTGGTTCACCTGAACCTGAAAATGTAATATAATCTGGGTTGGGATTGTTTTTAAAATAATGTTCTAACTCACTTATAACTTTATCAAAGGGTATGTATTCTTTTCTTTCAGTAGTGAGCTTTGTAGTATGACCCACTTCACAATATACACAGTCGAGTGAGCAAACTTTTTTAGGAACCAGGTCCACTCCGAGTGACATTCCTAGCCGTCGTGAAGGCACCGGACCAAAAAGATATTTATACATTTTTTTGTATTAAATGCTTGTTGAAAAACTTATATAGCAAAAATAAGTTGTAACTATCTAACTTACAGCAAAAACTAATATATAGCCCTTAATAGAAATTTTGAGATTGCTCAATGCTTAAATTGATTTTTATTCGAGATAATCTGAAGTTTAAGTCCAAAGATATTTTTGAAAAACAATTGGTTCTACACAATTAAAAAATATTTCAGTACTATATATAGGATTTCAGTTTTTTGTATTTTTCAATTGTATCAGGTTCAAAAGATGGATTGTAAAGAAGTGCTGCCGGATGGGGCAATGGAAATATTTTTTCGCTATTGATTGATAATAGTTTGCCATTTATATTAGCAAAACTCATTCCTGTCGATTGAGGATCAGCATGGTATTTTGATATAATTGCCCTGGTTGCATAAGAACCCAATGGTACTATAACTTCAGGATTTATGATTGAGATTTCTTCGTTTAAGAATTGTTTGCAGGCTTCTATTTCATCTACATTCGGTTTTCGATTTTTTGGCAACATACATTTTACCAAATTAGTCATAAAGACTAAC
>DAOVYU010000109.1 GCA_030635465.1 Bacteroidales bacterium
GAAAAATTGGCTTCATTGCTTTTGGATTTTTTAAACAGTAAAAGGAATATTAAGATTTATGGAAATATGTCTTCAGACAGAAATAAGAGAGTCCCCACTATTTCATTTACGGTGAAGAATAAAAAAAGCAGTGATATCCCAATCCAAATAGATAAATATAATATCGGTATCCGATATGGTGATTTTTATGCCAGACGTTTGATAGAAGATCTTAACTTATCAGAAAAAGATGGAATTGTACGAGTGAGTATGGTTCATTACAATAAGCTGGAAGAAGTAGAAAATTTAATTGACAAATTAGATCACATTATCTCATAAAACAACCTCTTAAAACTTTATTCTGATTTTATTATAGTTATTCCCCCCTTTACTACTATTTCAAAATCGTAGAGTATCCATTTTTACACTATCCGAAAGTGGAGTGTGTTATTGATATCGGATAATATTATCAATCCTAATTCATTTTCTAAATAATTGATTATTAATAACGTAATCAGCTTTGTAAAGTTTGGTACGATCTTGTAATAGGGGTATGCTCAATCGAGAATGGTAAGTACAAATATTCAATAATTAAGGTAAGGTGTCATGAAAACAATTAATGAAAATTTATCAGACCAAACAATGCAAGAAACCAAAGAACACTTTTCAAAAAGTCTTTTTTATATCCAGCTGGTCAGCTTGATCCTGGCTATTGTGAGTTTCTTCTTGATTAATTGATTATTAACTTAAAACTAGATAAAAGTGATTACAGCATTGGACTTTCAGAACTTGACCGAAGATTTAAAGAGTTACGTACTACTTAACAACGGTCAGCACATAGCGGAAAGAAATTATAGCATTTACAGTATTCAATTGTATGCTGTGTACGGATTTTTTGTCGAAGTTTATTATTTACCGGGATCGGATGAAATAGATCAGATCCTTGCAGTCAATTCTGATGAAGTATTAGAATTGTATTTGGAAGATATAAATATTACCGATTTATATATGTAGAGAAATTACACAAAAGAGATTAAACTTCTTCTTTTTCATAATTCTCTTTATAATACCTCCTTGAGAACGTCAAGGGGGTATTTGCTTTTACCAAAAGGCATAGACACTTGAACACCTGCAATATCCCCTTTTAACTCCCTGATTGTATCCCTTGCTATTTCCATTCCTAATTCCCTTGCTTCTTCTTTTGATTTTGTGGCATTCATCCTGTTCATAATAGAATCGGGCACTGATGCTCCTGGTACTTCATTGTTCATAAATTCGGCATTCCGTGCGCTTACCAATGGCCATACACCTGCAATGATCGGGATTTTAACATGCTCTATCCGTTTCATAAATTGAAAAAACAATTCATTATCAAATACCGGTTGAGTAATAGCATATTCAGCTCCTGCTTTTACTTTCCACTCGAACCGTCTGATTTCATAATCCATATCAATGGCACCTGGATTAACTCCAACCCCAATATAAAAACCTGTAGGTTTATCAATTGGGTTTCCTCCCAGGTCAGAACCTGAATTCAAATAGTTTACTACATTAGTCAATCCAATGGAATCTACATCAAATACTGCAGTGGCATCGGGGTAAGTGCCCATTTTAGGAGGATCACCCGTAATCAACAGTATATTCTTAATTCCTGTAGCATAAGCACCTAAAAGATCTCCGACCATTCCCAACAAGTTCCTGTCGCGACAGGCATAATGTTGAATGACTTCAATATTTGCTTGTTGTTGGATCAATAATGATAGATAGCTTGCACCCATACGAGAAAGTGCCCTGGGACCATCTGGTATATTAATGGCATCCACTCCTGCTTCTTTAAATAGTTTTGATTGTTCAATAGGTTTAGTTGGGTCGGTTCCTCTTGGTGGTACAATCTCAACAGAAGTTACAAATTCACCTTTACAGATTTTCTGCGCAAAGCTTGATTTTTCACAGGTGGGGATTGCCTGAATAATTTTTCCTTCTGTTTTTACCTGAATGTTTCTTTGAATGATTTTCCTGGGTTGAATGGATTGGATGGCTTTTCGCATTTCTTTAATAAAGCTTGGATCTGTTCCACAGCATCCTCCCACAATACCAGCACCAGCCTGGATAAATCTTCGGGTATATTCTGCAAAATAATCAGCTGTTGAAAGGTAAATATTTCTTCCTTCAACATTTACAGGAGTTCCGGCATTAGGCATAATACTAATTGGCACATTGACAACTTCAGTCATCTTTTCCAATGCATCAAGCATGGGTTTTGGGCCAACACTACAATTGATACCTATTACATCAGCACCCCACTGAATCATTTTGGGTGCGAAAAGTTCGGGAGGAGTACCAAACAAAGAATTTCCATCGTTCCCGATGGTCATCGATGCAAGGACAGGAATATCAAACTCTTCTTTGATTCCTATGATAGCTTGTTGTACTAAATGTAAGTCTGAAAATGTTTCCAGGATAATCAGATCCACACCTCCATCAATTAAACCTTTAGCTTGTTCTACAAATATTTCACGTGCTTCAACTTCTGCTAGTGGCCCCCATGGTTCCAATCTTAAGTTTAATGGACCTATTGAACCTGCAACATAAATATTTTCGCCAGCAACTTCCCTTGCTAACTTAGCTCCACCATTATTGATTTCGTAAATCTTATCTTCTAGACCATGTTTTTGAAGCTTTAAACGGTTAGCACCAAATGTATTTGTTTCCAATACATCAGCACCAGCTTCCATATAAGTTTGGTGAATTTCTGAGATGAGTTTAGGACGTGTAATATTTAGTTCATCATAACAAGTATTTATAAAAATACCTTTGTTATATAACTGGGTTCCTATTGCCCCATCAAAAAGAACCAGGTTGTCCTTAATATATTCTGTAAAAGGTAATCGCATAATAAATTATTTAGAGACCTTCCTTATGTTAGTAGGAAGGGTCTGTACTATTTATAATTGAGATTTGAATTTAACCATTTTTCAATCTGGGCAAGATCTGTTTTTTTTCTTGTTGCATAATCATTTGCCTGATCAATACCAATTTTACCCACATTGAAATATTGTGCCAAAGGATGTGCAAAGTAATATCCACTTACGGATGCTGCCGGATACATGGCAAAATTTTCAGTAAGTTTAATACCGAGTTTTTGTTTAGCTTCCAATAGATCAAACAAAACCTTTTTTTCTGAATGTTCAGGACATGCTGGATATCCTGGAGCAGGTCTGATGCCCTGGTATTCTTCTTTTAGCAAGCCTTTCAATTCTAAATCCTCTTCTTGCGTATACCCCCAGAATTCATTTCGGACTCGTTTATGGATCAATTCTGCAAATGCTTCAGCCATCCTGTCTGCAAGCACTTTCATTAAGATACTGTTATAATCATCCAGGTCCTTTTCAAATTTATCAGTCCATTGTTCCAAACCAAGACCTGCAGTAACAGCAAACCCGCCTAAATAATCCTTTATCCCAGATTCTTTGGGTGCAATAAAATCTGCAAGAGACAGATTGGGTACATTGGTTGATTTTTGTTGTTGGTTTCTTAAAAACTGGAAAGTGGCTATTGTTTCAGTTCTTGAATCATCTGCATAAACCTCAATTTCCTCGCCAATTGAATTCACGGGATAAAATCCGATAACACCATTAGCTTCTAACATTTTTTCATTTATAATTTGATCTAAAAGCTTATCGGCATCATCAAATAACTTCTTAGCTTCCTCACCTTTTACCGGATCATCAAAGATGGCAGGATATTTTCCGTTTAATTTCCATGCATGAAAAAAGAAAGTCCAGTCGATATACTTTCTGATTTCTTCAAGTGGATAAGAATAGAAAAATTGATTACCCAAAAAAGTAGGTTTTACAATATCATTTTCCGACCATTGAATATTTAGCTTATTCTTTATTGCATCAGGATAAGTAATATATGTGTTGACTTTCTTTTTTGAATCATGGTCAGCTTTCATTTTCTGGTATTTGGCTTTCACTCCTTCCACATACTCTTTTTTCCTTTCTTCAGAAATCAAACTGGCAGAAACATTTACGCTTTTTGAAGCATCACGAACATGAATAACAGGAGCACTATAATTTGGTGCTATCTTAACAGCTGTATGGATTTCGGATGTGGTAGCACCTCCTATCAGCAAAGGAAGGTTCATACCTTTTCGTTCCATTTCTTTGGCAACATGCACCATTTCTTCTAATGAAGGAGTGATTAAACCACTGAGACCAAGTAAATCAGCCTTTTCGTCTATGGCAGCTTGAAGAATTTTTTCCGCGGGGACCATAACTCCCAGGTCAACAATCTCAAAATTATTACAAGCTAGTACAACACCAACAATATTTTTACCAATATCGTGGACATCTCCTTTTACCGTTGCCATTACAATTTTACCTGCTGATTGAATTTTTCCTTCCCTGGCTTGTTCTGCTTCAATATAGGGAAGTAATTTAGCTACAGCTTTTTTCATTACCCTTGCACTTTTTACCACCTGTGGTAAAAACATTTTGCCCGATCCAAACAAATCTCCAACCACATTCATACCGTCCATTAAGGGCCCTTCTATTACATCTAGTGTACGGGAATAATTAACTCTTGCTTCTTCAACATCATCTTCTATATATTCAACAATTCCTTTTATCAACGCATGTTTTAAGCGCTCCTGTACAGGCTCATTTCTCCATGCATCAATCTTTTCAACAGATTCCTTTGTTCCCTTTACTTTTTCTGCATAAACAATGAGTCTCTCAGTTGCATCTTTCCTGCGATTCAGAATCACATCTTCAACAAGTTTTAGCAGATCCTTTGGAATTTCATCATAAACTTGTAGCATGCCAGCATTTACAATACCCATATCCAAACCAGCCTGAACGACATGATACAGGAATGCAGAATGCATGGCTTCACGTACAACATCGTTTCCTCTAAAGGAAAATGATAAGTTGCTAATACCACCACTAACTTTTGCGTAAGGTAAATTATTTTTTATCCATTTAGTGGCATTGATGAAATCAACTGCATAATTGTTATGCTCATCCATTCCAGTGGCTATAGTAAGAATATTGGGATCAAAGATGATATCTTCAGGAGGAAAATTTACCTCCTTTGTGAGGATATCATAAGCGCGTTTGCAAATTTTTATTTTTTGCTCAAATGTTGCAGCCTGGCCTTTTTCATCAAATGCCATTACAACAGTTGCTGCTCCATAATCCCGAATTTTTGAGGCACGTTTTTTAAATTCTTCTTTACCCTCTTTTAAGCTAATGGAATTTACGATTGCCTTTCCCTGAACACATTTTAAACCGGCTTCGATAACCGACCATTTTGAGGAATCGATCATAATGGGAACCCTTGAGATATCAGGTTCTGAAGCTATCAAATTTAAAAACTCTACCATTACCGATTCAGAATCCAGCATGGCATCATCCATATTTATATCGA
>DAOVYU010000286.1 GCA_030635465.1 Bacteroidales bacterium
CGATACTCGTTCTCACCACTGACTGGTGCATTAAAATAATAATTATCCGGGTTATCAGCTCCCATTTTCACTGTTTCATTCACCATTCTGCGGAAAACAGGAAATGAGGGATCACTAAATTCAACAAAAGCTTCCAACCCTGCCCGGGTAAGTCGTGTAAGATATCGAAGGCCTTCTGCTTGTTGAAAAGCATCTTGCGGTGTTCCCGGATATTTAAGTACAGTTCCTGCCAGTTTTAACTGATCACAAAAATCTTCCCATGCCTTCCCTGATACTACTCGCTGCACTTGTAGATCATCTTCTTTTTTACCAGAAAAGAAAAGTCTAAGCTTGCGGAAAAATTTCATACTGGACAAGAAAATAAAGAGTAATTTCTGCATCAACCGGATTTATTTAGTATAATTGTCTTCTGACATTTTAAGCAGGTAAAAATAGAAATTTATTAGAAACAACAATGGGTCATTTAAAGAATAAATATGGGGATTGGGCACTGGTAGCTGGTGCTGCATTAGGTTTAGGTCAATCGTTTTGTGTTGCCCTGGCAAAACAAAACATCAATATCATTATGGTAGACAACCAATCTAAGCCTTTGAAAAAACTTTCAAATTCTTTGAATCAAAAGTTTGGTATTCAGACATTAACTATTCACATTGACTTAAATAATCCTGACTCAAAAACACAAATCATGGAAAAGGTAAAAGATGTGGATTGCAGACTGCTAATATACAATGCAGCTTTTAGTCGCATTAAAAAATTTACTGATCATACCTCCAATGATTTGGAACACTACCTGAATGTTAATATTGGATCTCAGCTTAAACTGGTACATGCTTTTTCAAAAAAATTGATCAATAAACAGCAAAAAGGAGGTATTTTACTCATGTCCTCTCTTGCCGGATTATTGGGCATGCAATTCATTGCACCTTATGCTGCATCAAAGGCGTTTGCATGGAATCTGGCTGAAGCACTTCACCATGAGCTCAAACCATACAACATTGATGTAACAGCCTGCATCGCTGGTGCCACTGCTACTGATGCTTATTTAAATACCAATCCGAAATATGGTTTATTTAAAGCTCAAATTCAACAACCAGAAACTGTGGCAATTGCAGCTTTAAAAAGTATAGGAAAAAAAACATTATTTATTTCGGGGTTTTCGAACCGAATGAATTATTTTGTACTCACCCGATTAATGCCTCGTAGAATAGCTGCGGGTATTGCCAATAAAACTATGGGGAAAATGTATCCCAATAACTAAGAAGATAAACTTTTAATGCAAATTTCAGTTGTTAAGTAAGGTTCAATACTCTTGTAATCCAGAAATGATTTCGTATCAGTATAAACTTTTATCATTCGTGGAATGATAACCAATGGATTTCCAAAAAACTTAAATGGATTGAGTAATTCAGATCTGGTTTTCATATGTTCATCCACTATTCCATCCCAATCCATAGAATCTGCTGTTAATTTTTTAGTTACAACATTCCTGTTATAATGCCACAAAGGATGAATTTTAAGAGAGAGCGGTGTATGACTATTATGCCATCGATCAATAAATGTGTTGTAATCAATATCTTTTTTTTGTTTAAAAAGCGTCAACAGACAAACACCTGGTGTAGGCTGCATATCCGACCATTTTTTCTCGTAAGTAACTGGAATGGCTTCCTCTACCAAATAAGCTCCTGAAAGTCCTTTTTCTTTTATTAGTTTTTCAATAAGTATATCTCCTTTCTTGATCAATGAAATAGCAGCAATTTTATCTTTTTTAAAAGGAATGATTGCAATTTTTGGTGGGGGTTCTTTTGTGAAAATTAATTTTGTCTGTGCTACAGATTTTTCTAAAGATACTGATTGCGCCAACGTTATTAACCGTTTTGTAAAGTCTTCATAGGATTCTTCATGACTTCCTTTTATCAAATAAATTTCCTTTCTCATTAAGCTGCTAAATTAAAATTCTATTTTTACAAAATTATTAATTTAAATTTTTCTGGCAATTTATGGACAGTTCAGATATAAGCATGAGTCAACCCATTATTTTGGTAACAGGAGGAAGCGGATTCCTGGGAAAAAATATTGTAAAGGAATTAATTGATCCAACGTCACCAATTAAACCAAAGGAAATACGAGTTTTTGATATTAAGATCTTTACAGGCATTCATGATGACAGAATAAAAGTTATCTCCGGTGATATCCGAAATTTTACAGAAGTAAATGATGCTTGCAAAGGAGTTGATGTTGTGATTCACTCTGCGGCCATTATCGACTGGGGTACAAAACCCAAATCAGAAGTTCTTTCGATCAATGTTGGAGGTACAGAAAATATCATAAAAGCATGTCTTGAAAATAAAGTTCCAAATCTGGTTTATACCAGCTCGCTGGATGCTGTTTACACAGGCAAACCACTGATTGATATCGACGAAAGTCTGGATTATCCTGCAAATCATAAAACCAGCTATTGCGAAAGCAAATACCTTGCGGAAAAAATGGTACTTGAAGCCAATGATCCAAACCTTAAGACATGTGTTTTAAGACCTTCTGACATTTATGGTGAAGAAGATCCATACCATATTGGATCATTGATCGATATGGCAAAAACTGGATTTTACAGTCGTTTAGGTAATGGTAAATCAAAATGCCAGCATGTGTATGTTGGCAACATGGCCTATGCGCATGTTCTGGCAGCAAAAGCACTTTTGGAAAACAAAAAAGATGTGTTTGGAAAAGTCTATTTCATTACCGATGGACCTGGGACAAACTTTTTCAAATTTTTTGATAGAATCATTGTTGGTTCAGGATATAAGTTTTTTCCAAAAAATTTATGGTTACCAAAGTGGATTGCTTATCCCATGGCAAGTTTATCAGAATTTATTGCCTTATTAGTAAGCCCAATTAAAAAATACAATCCCAAATTTAGCCGGTTTGCTGTTACTTATACCAGCACTGATTTTACTTTTAGTTCAGATCGGGCAAAAGCAGATTTTGGGTTTGCACCAAAATATTCTGAAAAAGAAGCTATTGAAAGAACGATACACTTTTATAAAAAATAAATCCTGATAACTGACGGTGAGGACACCGTCAGCAGCCTATCTGACAAGTAGAACATCGACAGCTAATTACTGCTTAATGAATTTACTTCTATAAAGATTTTTACCTATATTTATTTCAACGATATACATGCCTGGATTTAAGTCTGACACTTCAATAGCTTCACCAGAATTATATATGCTGGCAAATACAATTCTACCACTTAAATCAAAAATAGATAGCTGGTAAGACTTTCCGTCAGGAACATCGAACAACATAAATTTTCCTGATACAGGATTGGGTACAATTTTTAAGGCTGAAGTATAAAAATGTTCATCCACTTCATTAGCAAAAGAATGAAACAACCAATGATATGCCTCGGCAAAGTCTTCTCGCCATAATTGCTCATTGTGTTCTCCCCCTTCAATTATTTTTGTGGATAAATTGTCTTCGGAAATTCCAAAATTTGAAAGTGTATCATTCATAGTCCATGTATCAACTACCATTGATCCTCC
>DAOVYU010000161.1 GCA_030635465.1 Bacteroidales bacterium
ATGGCCATATCTTCCAGTGATGGATCCTGGAATATTACAAAAGGAGGCAAACTCTCTTGTCTGGACATGTCTTTTCTTAAATCTTTTAAGAGCGAAAAAAGTGTTTGATCGGTGGTACTTGTTTTAGCTGCACCTCCTTCAAAGAAATCATCATCTTCTTCAGATGGATCATAATTATGATCCTTTGTTAGCATGATGGAAAATGGTTTCTCTAAAAATGCATTACCTTCTTCCGTAATCTTTAGCAAGCCATAATTTTCAATATCTTTTATTATTAGATTATTTATCAGTGATTGACGAATAACCGCATTCCAGAACTTTTCATCTTGATCCATACCCCTTCCGAATGCTACTAATTTATTATGCTTAAAAGATTTTATTGTAGCATTGTTCTTACCAATCAAAATATTAATAACATGATTGGATTTAAATAATTGTTTGACTTCGATAACTGCTTCTAAAGCAATCTTAACAAAATCTTTCCCTTCAAATTTTTCTTTTGGATGTAGACAATTATCGCAAGCTCCGCAATTATCTTTATAATATTCTTCTCCAAAATAATGAAGTAGTTGTTTATGTCGGCAAACCGAAGATTCTGCATATGACACAGTTTCCTGTAATAATTGCTTTGCAATTTCTTGCTCAGCCACAGGTTTCCCTTTCATAAACTTTTCTAATTTCTGAATATCATCATAGCTATAAAAAGCAACACAATTACCTTCACCATCATCGCGTCCTCCACGACCTGTTTCCTGGTAATAACCTTCAATGCTCTTGGGAATATCATGGTGAATTACAAATCGAATATCTGGCTTATCAATCCCCATACCAAAAGCAATGGTAGCAACAATCACGTCAGCATCCTCCATCAGGAACCTATCCTGGTTGGTGCGCCTCGTAAGTGCATCTAAACCTGCATGATAAGGCAAGGCTTTTATCCCGTTTATCTGAAAAGTTTCTGCCAGTTCTTCAACTTTTTTTCTACTTAAACAGTAAACTATACCAGATTTTCCTAAATGGCCTTTGATATATCTAATAATATCTTTAACAACCTCTTTGGTTTTTGGACGAACATCATAATACAAATTTGGCCGGTCAAATGAAGATTTATAGACCTCGGCATCAAGGATTCCCAGGTTTTTCTGAATATCTTGCTGAACTTTAAGGGTAGCTGTGGCTGTTAACGCCATGACAGGTACATCCTGACCAATAGATTCAATGATTGGACGAATTCGTCTGTATTCTGGTCTAAAATCATGACCCCATTCAGAAATACAATGTGCTTCATCTACAGCATAAAAGGAAATTTTTATTTTCTTAAGAAATTCAACATTTTCTTCTTTGGTTAACGACTCCGGGGCGACATATAATAATTTAGTTTTTCCTGACAATAGATCTTCCTTTACCTGTGTAATTTCCATTTTAGATAAAGAAGAATTCAAAACATGAGCAATCCCCTGTTCGGCACCAAAATTCCGAATGGCATCCACCTGGTTTTTCATTAATGCTATCAATGGTGAAATAATTATGGAAACTCCCTCACTCATTATTGCCGGGAGCTGATAGCACATCGATTTTCCTCCCCCGGTTGGCATAATAACAAAAGTATTTTCACCATTTAAAACACTTTTAATAATTGCTTCCTGATTCCCTTTAAAACTATCAAAGCCAAAAATCTGCTTAAGCAAATCATGCAATGGGTATACTTCCGATTTTGTCATCTCTTCCTGCGTCAATTATTTATTAAAGGTAATTATCCCTACGTAAAGTTACAAATGAAATCTTAACTAACCTGAAAATTCTATGTGCTTCATACAAATATATTGAAAAATTAAATGGGAATAAAAAATAATACCTCAAACTAAATTTAAATTCATTCTAAAAATACAAATTATTTAGTTGAAAAATCCAAAATCGCAGAATTAGTTAACATAATTTAAGTAATTAAGTGATTTAAATCGAGTTTTATAGATAGTTTGTATCTTTGCAAACGTTAATCATATATATATTTTTACTTGTTTTGAAGTCAACTGAAGAGATTAAACATATAGGCCTGAAAACAATTGATGCAGAGTTAGTAGCAATTAAGGACTTAAAATCACAAATAAGTAATGATTTTGCCAATGCTGTAAAATTAATTCTAAGTTCAGAGGGGAGAGTTATTGTCACAGGCATTGGTAAAAGTGCAAATATTGCTATGAAAATAGTTGCAACATTCAATTCTACCGGCACACCTTCAATTTTTATGCATGCCGCTGATGCATTGCATGGTGACCTGGGAATAATACAAAAAGATGATGTGATCATTTGCATCTCTAACAGTGGTAATACTCCGGAAATTAAAGTTTTGGCTCCTTTAATTAAGCTCAGGGGAAATAAAATAGTTGCATTTACGGGGAATGTAACATCTTTTCTTGCTAAAAAATCTGATTTTATAATAAATACAAGTGTACAAAAGGAAGCTTGTCCAAATAATCTGGCACCTACCTCCAGCACTACAGCTCAACTGGTTATGGGGGATGCCCTGGCCATAGCACTGCTTGAATGCAGGGGCTTTACCCTGGAAGATTTTGGCAAATATCATCCAGGAGGCGCAATCGGGAAAAAAATATATTTAAGGGTTTCAGATTTATTTTCAGTAAACCAGGTTCCAAAAGTGAATAAGGATGATGATATTAAATCTATCATTATGGAAATATCATCTAAACGGCTGGGAGCAACAGCTGTAATGAATAATGGTAGTCTTATCGGAATAATTACCGATGGCGACCTTCGAAGAATGTTAGAAAAGAGTCAGGATATCAAAGGCTTTATAGCTAAAGATATCATGACGCCTAATCCCCGAACTATCGATAAAAACACTCACGTTGCTGATGCATTAAGCATTATGCGCAAAGAAAACATTACACAATTGCTTGTGGTAGATGGCACTAATTATGTTGGCGTTATCCATTTGCATGACATCCTCAGAGAAGGAATACTATAAAATAGCTGAAAATTAGCAATTTATATTTTGAATTTATTGAACATTTTCCTGTTTTATATAGTATAATGTACTCCAATATTAGAGAATCTGTTCTGAAAAATAATAAAGATAGCTTATACTTACTTTGTAAATCTTTTATAATAAATCTTATTTTACGCAAAAACGATAATTATTCATACTAACTAATGTTTAGAAAGAAAGAAATAAGATCAATCTATTTTCTTTTATTCCTTGTACTTTTTTCTGTACCATTATTGGGACAGGTTACGAAAATTATGGGAAAGGTAGTCGATGCTGAAACCAGGCAGCCGATTCCTTTTGCCAATATATTCTTCAAAGGTACTACCATTGGTGTTACTTCTGATTTCAATGGTAATTTTTCCATTGAAACAAAATCACCACTAGACTCCCTAACAGCTTCGTGCATGAGTTACAATAACCAATCTGTGAAAGTTTTTCAAAACAGGTTCCAGGAAATAAACTTTGAATTGAAATCTGCAGAATTTGATTTACCTGAAGTAACTATCATCGCTGGAGAGAACCCTGCAGATATTTTATTGCGAAAAATAATTAAAAATAAAGATCTGAATCATCGAAAAGAATATGAAGCGTATCAATATGAGTCATATAATAAGATTCAAATTGATGCCAATAATATAAATGAAAAATTCCAAAACCGTAGAATTCTAAAACCATTCAATTTTATTTTTGATTATGTTGATACATCTACTGTAAATGGAAAAACCTATTTACCTATATTTCTTACAGAGACACTATCAGATTTTTATTTTAGAAAAAACCCAAAATCTGAAAAGGAAGTAATTAAAGCGGCTAAAGTTTCTGGGATTGAAAATGAGAGTATGCTACAATTCCTTGGTGAAATGTTTCAGCGATACGATTTTTATGATAATTACATCACTTTCTTTCAAAAGAATTTTATCAGCCCTATTTCAAATTCAGCTTTAAATTCATACAGATATTATTTAGTCGATAGCACCTATATTGATAACAAATGGTGCTACAAATTAATGTTCAAACCTCGCCGAAAACAAGAGCTTACATTTACTGGTCATTTCTGGGTGAATGATACAACTTATGCCATTCATTCGTTTGAAATGCGGATTGCGAAAGACGCCAATATCAATTATATAAACGACCTTGTTATCCGACAGGAATATGAACTGATTGATGGAAAATATTGGATGGTTGTAAAAGATCAGGCTGTAGGAGATTTTAATGTCTTTGAAAATTCTAAAAAAACACTTGGGTTTTTTGGTACAAAAACTACAACATTTCGTGAATTTGAATTTAATAAATTGAAAGATAAAAAGTTTTATTCATTGCCAACAAATGTAATGGTCTCCGAAAAAGCATATGAAAAAAGTGATGAATACTGGGCTGAATCAAGACACGAAGAACTTACAAAAGATGAGAAGACCATTTATTATATGGTTGACACCTTAAAAAACTTACCCGCAGTAAAAACCTGGATCGATATTTTTAAAACTGTAGTTAAAGGATATTATGATGTAGGGAAATTTGAAATAGGACCTTATTCCTCCCTGATTTCATTTAATGAAATAGAAGGCACCAGGTTTCGTATTGGAGGTCGTACTACCGCCAAGTTAAGCAAACTTATAAGATTGGATGGTTATGTTGCCTACGGAACAAAAGACACCAGATTTAAATATGGGCTTGGATTTTTATTTTTGCCCAATAAAAATCCACGAAGGGC
>DAOVYU010000082.1 GCA_030635465.1 Bacteroidales bacterium
AAAGACACCATGCTCTGCTAAAATTTAAACCATCAAGATGAACTAATTTTCCGTCTGTTCTGTCCAGAATTATTGCAGTTTCCAAATTGAAATCTGTATCTGATAATTGAGGAAGAAATTCACCGAGCCAGGTTTTAAATTCATCCTTAGTTAAAACACGTCGCATAAGATCAGCTTCTTCCAGACATGGAGAAAGAAAATCAAAACCACTTGGTTCCCATGATAAAGGACATTTCTTATCACTAAAATAGAATTCGCGTGCCCTGCTTTCAATTAATGTTTTTAATTCAGTGCTCTTAGTAGTATTTGCATAATCCCAGCCAAATGAAAGTCCAAATGCAGTATTGGTATGTTCTCCAACTCTAATCGGATATTTTAAACGCGGAAGGAAATCAATGTATTTCTCAATAATAAAATTTGTAAGAGCTTGTAAATTATTTTCAAGTTCTTTTGCTAAAGGATTATCCCAGGTGTGTAGCTCTTCAGCAAGTTTTAAAAGCCATGCCCAACCATAAGTTCTCTCGTAGGATTTTTCCGTTGATCTTTTAAAATATTCAAGCTCTGATAGAATGTTTTCTGCTGATAGATTTTCTTTGAGTTTTTGTTCAATTAATTCACGTTCATTTAATTCAGGAAAGGTTTTAAGAAGGCTAATTAACGTCCAGTGACCATGAACAGATGAATGCCAGTCGAAACAACCATAAAATGCAGGATGTAATTCTTTAGGCGTTCCTAATTCGTTTTCATCGGCAAGCGTTTGTCCTAATTTATTCGGAAACTCCTGTTGCATGCAATGCAAAGGCATTTGCGCAAGATTATTTGCCTGCTCAAGGTTTAACTTTACAAGTTCTGAGTCTTGTATTATTTCTTCTCCGCCTGCAGAACCTGCCTTGTCGGCAGGTAGGCGGGCAGGTTTTGTTTGATCCTGCTTTTCTGATGTGCAAGCGAAAATGGCAGAGATTAAAAGCATTAACAGAATTTTTTTCATATTATTTTTATTTAATAGATTCCGATCCTGATATTTATCAGGACCGGAATATTTGTAATATTAATTTATTGCAATTCCGGATTATATCAATCATAAAATCAACTAATCCAACATCTTATTGCTTTAATAATTCTTTTACTGCTTCTTCCAGTTGTTGGTCACTGCCTTTAGCCATAATATCAGGTTCATTACGTACCTTAATGTCCGGTTCCATCTGATTGTTTTCCAAAAATGGTTCTCCCAAAGGTCTCCAACCTCCCATTGGTATTCCGAAATAAATTGAAGGATCTATTTGAGTTTCCCACCATACAAAAGTTCCTGTTCCCGGAACAGGCATTCCTAATGTTTTCCCAACTTTCTTAATTTTATATGCTACAGGGAATAAGTGAGCATCTGAATAATTGCTTTCACCCATAATAACAATAGAGGGCTTTGTCCATTTGTTTCCTGGTTGTGAACCTACATATTGCCCATGAGGAATAATATCCATATATTTTTTCCCGTTTAGAAAATCTGAAAGCACATCATGTAGGTTTCCTCCACCATTGAATCGAGTGTCAACAACAAGAGCATCTGCTGAAATGTGTTTACCCAGTGCATCTTCATATACTGTTCTCATACTTGGATCGTCCATGCCACGAACATGTACATAGCCTAGTTTCCCTCCGGAAAGGCGCTTTACTTCTGCTCGTCTTGTTTTCACCCATCGCTTATATAGCAACTCGTTTTCTTCAGTTAATGAAATAGGTTTAATAACTTCTTCCCAACGAGCATTTGTTGTTTGATTGTGTATAGACAACAAAACATTCTTTTTTGCTTTTCTATTTAGAAGTTGATAAAAATCCATCGAAGGAGTAATGTTTTGCCCATCAATTTTCTCTATAATATTGCCAGCTTCAACTTTTGAAGCAGCCTTATTAAGCGGCCCACCATTTAACACTTCTGCTACTCTTATTCCATTTCCAGTATGTTTATAGTCATACAAAATGCCAAGTGAAGCAGTTTGATCACCACCTTCTGCCTTATGCCTGTATCCACTACCAGTATGAGAAGCATTCATTTCGCCAAGCATCTCACTTAGCATTTCTGTAAAATCGTAGCTATTGTTAATAAATGGCAGAAATTTTTTGTATTCTGAATAATAAAAATCCCAGTCTACACCCTGAAGGTCAGTAACATAGAATTTTTCTCTGAGTTGTCGCCAACTGTGATCAAAAATATATGCCCGCTCATCTGCCTGTTTTAACACCATTTCACCATTGGTTTTGATTGGCTGGGTTTTTCCTTTTTTAGTTTCAACTTTAATAGGTTTGCCATCTGCAAGTACCAAAATAAATTTACCATCTTTGGAAAATTGCATACTGGTACTTTTGGCGTTGATTTTAGCAAATAGTTTGGTTTCCTTTTTTCTCAGGTTGGTCATCCATAGGTCATTTTTGCCTTCAAAACTGGTGAGATAATAGAGCGTATCGCTACCCTTGGATAACAGCCAATCGTCAGCCTTTGATGTATGGACGGTAAGTCTGCTTTTGCGATCAACCATATTTTCCCAGTCAAATTTCAAGTCTTCAACTTTTTCTGCTTTTTCGTCTCCTGATTTTGATTTCTTGCCTTTTCTTTCTGATTCAGATTTTTCCTCTTCTTTTTTCTTCTTCTTCTCCTTTTCTTTGAGAAGTTTAAATTCTTCATTCGACAAATTGAATCTATCGAACGATTCTTGAGTAAAAAACATGCCATAAACGTCTGCACTGTTTATAGAACCTCTTTCATTCCTTGTACCTTCACGTTCTGAGCCCCAAATCATCATTTTTCCATCCATTGCCCATTTAGAACCAAAATCATAATATCCACTCTGGGTTAAGTTTCTGATTTGTCCGCTTCCCGAAGCTTCAACTAAACCCACTTCTCGCCAAAAAATACGCTCTTTGGTGCCAAAACTTACAAGAAACCATTTGCTGTCGGGTGACCATTGGTACCATTGGTCACCATCAGCATATGAGTAATTGTATTGAGCAGGCATAACAGTTCGGCTTTGTTTGGAAGCAAGATTGATTACTTTTAAGGTGGTACGATTTTCCAAATAAGCCACCTCTTTACCACTTGGCGAATAGGTTGGCTGAAATTCTTCAGCTGATGTGGCTATGATTATTTCTTCTTTCAGTACAGTAGAAACATAAAAATATGGCTCTTCATCTCTGATAATCGATTTACTGTAAACATTCCAACTGTTATCAATCTCCGCTGCATATACAAGCGATTTGCCGTCTGGACTAAAGCTCACACTGCGCTCTTGCCAAGGCGTATTGGTAATCCTTTTGGTTGTACCATTTTCTATACTACTCACAAAAATGTCTCCCCGGAAAACGTATGCGAATTCTTTGTTGTTAGATGACAGACTGAATTCAGTGAAATTTTTGTTCACAGGAACTACTTTTTCTAATGTTCTACGACCATCATAGTCAATTTGAATAATTACTTTTTGAGCTTGGCTACCAGAAGTCATAGTATAGATTTCCCCATCATAGCTAAAACATAGTGTGTTGTCATTTGAACATGTCAAGAACCTAACAGGGTGTTTTTCGAACCTGGTAAGGGTTTTGTTCTCTGATGAATTGCTCAGAGAGCTCTTGTGTACATTGAATGATCCGCTTTCTTCCGACAGATAATAAAAATCATCGTTATTGCTGTCAAAGACAGGGTTCTGATCTTCACCATTGAATTGGGTAAGCTGTTGGTAATTTTCTGTTGCCATATCATAAATCCAAATATCCCTTGTTACTGAAGATGTGTGATGTTTTCTCCACGCGTTTTCATATCCTTTTCGATCATGAAAAATCAATTTCTTTCCATCTGGACTGAATGTAGCGTCATGTGCTGGTGAGGTGAGCAATTGCGAAACTCTGCCGCCGATTACGGGAATACTGTACAATTCAGCCATTACTCCTGAAGGAAATTGTACATTGGTGTGTAAATCTTGCCGAACTGCAGTGAAGATAATGTTTTTATTGTCTGAGGTGAAACTACTTGGTTTTTCACCAGTCGAGTGAAAAGTTAATCGTTTTTCATCGCCACCAGTTGCTGGCATTACAAAAACATCAAAATTGCCGTAACGATCAGAGGCAAAAGCAATATTATTGCCATCATTGCTCCATACCGCAGAGTATTCATAGCTGTCGCTTATGGTAATTGGGACCGCAGTTCCTCCTGTTGCAGGTACTTTATAAATATCACCTTTGTAATTGAAAAGAATGGTTTGCCCATTAGGTGAAATCGCCGGATATCTCAGCCAAAGAGGATTTTGTTGTGCAAATGTGTTTAGGCTTATAAGGCCTATTAAAATCAGGAGTGTTAGTTTTATATTTTTCATTGTTTTAGGTTTAAATTTTCTAAAAGTACTAAGTTACTATTTCTTTCCTTTGATGTCAAAAAGTTATGGAATGTTTAAAGTGAAATTATTGAATTAAATTGATTTGAACTTTATATGTAAATAGACTAACTTTATATAAGTTTGTGAAGTAATTCAATTTTTATTTTATGAGTAATAGATATAAAATATATCCTGAATTTAATTTTGGAGTATCAAAATTGGAACCAGGTGTTAAATCATTTGAAGAGCTTTATCGTCTTGCAAAGGTTTTTAGAGAAGATACAGATTTTCCTAAAGTTTATTATCAACTTACTGATATGAGAGGATGTTTCTTTAATTTTGATATATCTAAATTATCGAGCATGGCATCATTAATTGAAGAATACCAAAGCCTCGATAATCAGAAGTTAGGAGTATACATTATTAATAAGCCGGTAGAAACAGCATATGTGCAACTTTTTTTTAACTCATTAAAATATAAACGTGAATCGTGTTCTACACTAGAAAAAGCACATAGTTTATTAAAATTGCCAGTTTCTTTTGCAGAATTTAATAAAATGATAGATATTTAAAGTACTATTTTCGAATCCTTATGTTTTTCCCTGCAATAAAATACGATGAACCGGTTTTTCGTCCACCGGGCGAAGCACGTTCAGCAATAATACAGGCTACTCTGGGCTGTTCATGGAATCAATGTGCGTTTTGCGAAATGTACACTTCTAAAAAATTCAAAGCACGAAGTTTTGAAGATTTAAAACCCGAAATTGAAACTCTGTCAAAAGTTTATAAAGGAGTTAAGAAGATATTTTTAGCAGATGGTAATGCATTTGTTTTATCGGCCAATAAATTAATTCCGATTGTTAATGAAATCAATAATAAGTTTGGGAAACTACAGCGAATATCATCTTATGCTTTACCTAAGGACATTTTAAATAAATCAGAAAGTGAACTTAAAGAATTAAGAAATCTGGGATTAAAGCTACTTTATATTGGAATTGAAACAGGTGATGATAATTTGCTTAAACTTATAAACAAGGGAGAAACGTTTAATACAACCGTTGAAGGAATACATAAAGCACATGATGCTGGCATTGATACTTCAATTATGATAATTAACGGGCTTGGAGGAAAAAAGTATACAAAACAGCATGCTTTGAAATCTGCCGAGATTATTAATAAAATTAATCCAAAATTTCTTTCTACACTTACTTTGAGTTTACCATATGGATTAGATCATTTTCAAAACAGGTTTAATGGAGATTATCAACAACAAACTATTGTAGAACTTTTTGAAGAACTAAAGCTTTTTATTGAAAATTTGAATGTTGAAAATACTATATACAGGAGTAATCATGTTTCCAATAACCTGCCATTGCAAGGTACATTATCGAAAGATAAGGATCCGTTAATAAAATCACTCCAATATGCAATAGAAAATACTCCGAGAAATAAATATCCAACAGCACCTGCATTTCTTTAATTATTTGTATAGAGGTCAGTAGATAAATGCATATATTTACATCCAATATAAACAAGGGAATCATGGATTTATTTAAAGGTCAAAACCTCATAGAGTTTGCTGCACGCTTCAAAACAGATGAAGATTGCATAAAATACTTAGCTTATTT
>DAOVYU010000215.1 GCA_030635465.1 Bacteroidales bacterium
ATCAATTGCAACTTGGGAATTGAATGTAACTCAAACAATAATACTTTCAATTATAATTTTCCATTGAATTTCAAAGTTGGGCTAATTTTAGAAGACTTTGAAACAGGTGATTTTTCAAAATTTCTATGGGAATTTGCTGCGGATGCAGATTGGATAATTTCTAATGTTAATCCTTATGAAGGAACTTTTTCAGCAAAATCTGGCCAAATTGATGATCAGGAAGGGTCAGAACTAATAATTGCTTTGGAAGTTATAGCAGATGATGAAATTTCCTTTTACAGAAAAGTGTCTTCTGAAGCGGGTTATGATTATTTAAGATTCTATATTGATGATCAAATGATGGGAGAATGGGCTGGTGAAGAATCTTGGGGTTTAGTAGCTTATAATATTACTGTGGGATCACATACTTTTAAGTGGTCATATGAAAAAGATTATAGTGTTGCTAATGGTGATGATTGTGCGTGGATTGATTTTGTTGCATTCCCAGCTATAGAACAAAGTATGCCCTCTTATTTTGATTTACGGGAATATAATGGTGAAAATTATGTTTCATCTGTGAAGGCACAATCGGGAGGAACTTGTTGGACTCATGGTACATTTGCTGCAATTGAAGGAAATTTATTGATGAATGGAAATTGGATAGACACTTTAAATGATGTTGAACCCAACCTTGCAGAATATCATTTGGATTGGTGGAATGGATTTAACATGCATTATAATCAGGATGTAGACCCAACTTCAGGTACAGGATTAGAAGTGCATCAGGGAGGTGATTACCGTGTTTCATCTGCATATATAGTAAGGGGTGAAGGAGCTGTTTATAGCCCCGAAGCCAATGATGATACAGAAGCTGATGCTGTATGGTACCAAAATCCTCCTAACCGTTTTAATGATGAGTTTAGTTTGTATTATCCACTGGATATAGAATGGTATACAGTTGGTGAAAACCTTGAAAACATTGATTTGTTAAAAGGACGGATATTATCTGAAGGAGTAATGGCAACCTGTATGTGCTATGTTAATGGGTTTATTAATAGTGAATTCGAGCACTATCAACCTGCGTCAAGTTCTCTGGATCCAAATCATTCTATCGCGATCATTGGTTGGGATGATGATCGTGATGTGCAGGAAGCACCTGGTCCTGGTGCTTGGCTTTGTAAAAATAGTTGGGGATCAAACTGGGGGAATGATGGATATTTCTGGATTTCCTATTATGATAAACATGCTGGTCAGGAACCACAAATGGGAGCTGTTTCTTTTATCAATACTGTTCCGTTTCAATATGATAAAGTGTATTACCATGATTATCATGGATGGAGAGATACGAGGGAAGAAATTTCAGAAGCATTTAACGCATTTTCAATTTCCGGAACAGAAACACTTTCTGCTGTTAGCTTCTTTATTGCTGTTGATGATGTGGATTATACAGTGAAAATCTATGATGAATTTGATGGAAATAATTTATCTGAGGAATTATCTATTAAAACCGGGCACTTCAATTTTACTGGATTTCATCACATTGATCTGGACGAAACAATTGATTTTACTCAGGGCGATGATTTCTATGTTTATTTACAGCTATCACAAGGTGGTCAACCATATGATAGGACCTCTGAAGTGCCAGTTTTACTATGTGGAAATAATTCAAAAACAATAGTTCCGTCCTCAGCGAATCCTGAAGAGAGTTATTATTTTGATGGGCAGGACTGGATTGACTTCTATTATTTTGATGATCCCTCAGGATATCAAAATACTGGTAATTTTTGCATAAAAGCTTTAACCATTGGCGATCCAATTACTGGTATTGATATGGGTATGATTCAAGAGAATGATTTTTTAGGTCAAAATTTCCCTAATCCGTTTGAAGATGTAACTACAATAACTTATTCAATTACTGAAACTTCTGATGTCGAAATCAGTATAATGAATATTATGGGTCAAAAAGTAAAAAACTATAACTTGGCTCAACAATTAACCGGAAAACACACTATCAAATGGAATGGAAGATTCTCCAATGGGAATAATGCCCAACCAGGTATTTATTTCTACAGGCTAATGGTCAATGGTAAGGTGATTTCCTCAAAACGAATGCTTAAAGTCAAATAATAATGCTTTGCATTGATCGAAAGCTTGAAAAGGTTGTCATGATTGACAACCTTTTTTTATTAATACTTCATATCAAATTTAGACTGTCGTAACTTTTAATATTATCTTTGCAGTCCTAAAAATCTATTCAATGAATTTATTTCTATCACTACGAGAACTATGGGTTGAGTTGTATCCCAATCATTCCATTAAACTACTTGAGGAGTTTACCAAGGAGATAAAAAATACCAGGTCAATCCTGGAATTTGAACCTCATGACACAGAGTGGTATAAGGATGTAGTTGTATATTCACTGTATGTAGATCTTTTTAATAATGATTTTAAGGGATTGATCAAAAAGCTGGATTATTTGCAAGACCTAGGAGTGAGTTGTTTATGGCTTCTACCTATACTTGATTCTCCAATGAAAGATGCTGGTTTTGATATTCGTAATTATGATCGAATTAGACCTGACTTATTAGGATTAGCTGAAAGTGCTAGTTTGAATGAGCAACAGCAATTATTTAGGGATTTTTTAGTTGAGGCACATAAAAGAGGATTAAAAGTAATCTTTGATATTGCTATTAATCATACTTCAGATGAACATCCCTGGTTTATTGAATCCAGAAAATCTGTAAATAATCTATACCGTGATTATTATATATGGTCAAGAGATACCAATTTATATAAAGATGCCCGGATTATTTTTGAAGGCTTATGTGAAAGTAATTGGGAAAAGGATGGTGAGTGGTATTACTTTCATAGGTTTTTTGAATTCCAACCTGATTTAAATTTTAAAAATCCTGAGGTGCTAATTGATATGACCCGAAATTTTTTATTTTGGTTAAAGCAAGGAGTAGATGGATTTAGAGCTGATGCAATACCGTATTTATGGAAAGAAGATGGCACTACTTGTGAAAATCATCCAACATTACATACTGTTGTTAAGTTCTTCAGGGTAGTTCTTGATTATGTAAGACCGCATACATTGTTACTTGCTGAAGCCTGCCAAAAACCAAATGAAGTAGTTAAATATTTTGGTAATGGAGACGAATGTAATGCCGGATATCATTTTCCTTTAATGCCGCAGATATTCAAATCATTGGCATCTGAAAATGCTGATCCTGTAACTTCTATCCTGGATACTGCCGTTACACCTGTAATCCCGGACTCAGTACAATGGTTTACTTTTTTACGTTGCCATGACGAACTTAGCCTGGAATTGGTTTATGTGTCGGAAGATGACAGGAAATACATTCATGATAATTATTGCCATAAACCTTTGTGGGATTTTAGACTTGGGCAGGGTGTTGCATCTCGATTATCGGAGTTGTTACAGCGTGATCCTCAAAAAATTGGACTTGCATATTCTATTATGTTAAGTTTACCAGGTACACCTATTATTTATTATGGTGATGAATTTGGAAAATTGAATGATGAGATATATTACCGGGAAATGATCAAATTATCTGGTAAAGATGATACACGGTTTTTAGTAAGAGGGAAAATCAATTGGGGTGAAGTGGAAATAGAATTGAATACTCCTGATTCTTTTTCATCACAAGTATACAAAAGGGTTAAAACTTTGGTGAAAAAGCGAAATGAATTTAAAGCCTTTGGTAGAGGTAGTATTGAGTGGTTAAATGTCTATAATAAAGATAATAATATTGAAAATAGTGTTCTATCATACATCAGGGAGTTTAAAGATGAGAGAGTTCTTATGCTCAATAATCTTTCAGGTTCTGATGTTTGGATTCATACTGATGTGATCAATAATATTGGGTACGAAGATATTTTAGGACAGAAATTATTTTTGGGAAAAGAAAAAGGACAACTGCTTATTAAAGGCCATAGTTATTATTGGATAAATATAAAGTAGTTAAACCTTCATCCTTTTATAAGCATTAAGCTTTTCATATTTAAATATTTAGCAATGTATAAATTCGAAGCAGTTATATTCGACCTTGACGGAGTTATTACCAAAACAGCATTGGTACATAGTGCGGCATGGAAAAAAATGTTTGATGGCTACCTCTTGAAGAGGGAAGAAAGAGATGGTGAAATATTTGTAGAGTTCAGTC
>DAOVYU010000188.1 GCA_030635465.1 Bacteroidales bacterium
ATACAATATTTTTTCATAGGTCGGTATTTAAAATTAAACATGGATTTATATTAATTTTCGATCAAAGTTAATTAAATTACTTTTCTTAATTCAGAGGCAATAAAAAACCCTGATAGTTAAACCAGGGTTATAGCATTCATTCATATTAACAATATCATGCCAATTGATTTTTAATGAATTACCACCAGCTTTTTTGTTTTGGATTGCACATTCTTTCCTTCCAACTGATAATAATAAATTCCAGGATCCCAGTTATTAATATTTATAATTTGCATTTTCTGTCTATCGTTTAATAATTCAGAATAAATGATTTGCCCTGTTGCATTATAAACATTAAATTTCAAATTATCAGCATTTTCCGGGTAAGTTAAAATAAAGCTGACATTTTCATTTGCCGGATTAGGAACCGGATTTGAAACTTGAATTAATGATAAATCCATCATATAACTATTCAATCCTGTTGTTGCAAATTCTACGACGCTCACAGAAAATTCATCAAAATAATAACCGTCTTCAGTTACTGAATTATCAGTTACCAGTGTAAAGCTGAAAGTAACTGAATTCCCAATGTATTCAGATAAATCAATTTCTTCTTCAATCCACTCTGTCTCAAATCCGTCAAATACAGGCTCACCTTCAGCCTGATAGCCATTTCCTGTTACAGTATAATTCCCGGCCAGGGGAGTCCAACTCACACCACTATTGGTTGATATTTTCACCTGGGCGTAATCCCATCCTTCTTCAATTTCCCATTTTGCCCAAAAATTAAGCATTGCATAACCAACATTTGAAAGGTCGACCTCTGAATCAAGAACCACTGTGGTGGTATTGTTATTCTGATAATCACCATTGGGTGAATCTGTAATGGAACCAGTTGGTGAAGTATATGTAGCAGTTGTTACAGCCCAATCGGGAGTCAACCAGCTTGAAATATCGTTGCAATCATCTTCCAGCAATGTTACAGCCTCTCCATACATTTTTGTTAAGGTATCGGTCAAAACATAAACACCATTGTCAACTGATAATAGGAATTGAAATTGCGTGCCATTGGGAACAAAGGGTGGTAATGTATAGGAAATAGAATCACTTATTGTTTCCAGCATTAACAAACCTGTATATTCCTTGGGGTTGCCAGTTGAAATAATGACTTCTGAAATAGGATCAATGGTAACAGTAAATGTACCTCCCTCCATTAAACCCAGTCGGGTTATATCATATGTTAAGTATCCATTATTTATATTGGTGATTGAGGATGAGGTTTCATTAACATCAGCATAATTACCAGAAAATAAAGTAGCCAGTATATTTTGTAACATATTTTCCTGTGCAATGGGTATAATTCTGTCAATAGCACACCAGAATCCATCACTGTTACTTCCTAATTCAGGAATAAATCCATAAATTTTATTTTTTGTTGAATCTTCGCCATACAACCAGTCGTTGGCATCGCCGTTGGTAGCATAATTAATGGCTGTTATTGTTGGACCATAGGTGTAATTATTATCCTGCGTCATCAATGCACCATACAAATCAAAAATTGGATAATCTGGACACAACTCCTCAGTATATCCCCAGGGGAAGAGTAATAAATTGCCATAGGTATGATAATTTAAGGCTACCATAAATTCATGATTTTCAACAAAATCACGTATGGCCATTGTTTCAGGTTCTGAAAAAGCAGATTCGCCTCTATAGGTTGCTTCGCAAGGATCGGGAGATGATCCAATGTTATTGTAACCCCACATGTAACTGTAATTCCTGTTGAGGTCTACACCCATACATCCCGGCACTCCATTATCTTTTCGATTCTTACGCCACATGCCACCACCGTTGGGAGCAATAGTCTGATTATATACATACCCATCCGGATTTACAACGGGAACAAAATACATTTCAAAATCATCAACAAGCATTTGAATAAACGGATCGGTACTATAGTTTTCGAGCAGATAATACATGTAGAATATCAAAGTCATTGCTCCTGCCGGTTCACGAGCATGATGCAACGAATTATAAAATACTTCAGGTTCAGTTTCATTGGCATTTGGATTATCTGAAATTTTTACCATCCATAAATCACGCTCTTCAATCGACTGTCCAATAGATTCTTTTACTGTGATTAAATTGGGATAAAGGTTTGCCATATTATCCAGGTGGGCAACAATTTCATCAAATGTCGCATGGCCATTCATTGAGCCAAATTCAAAATTTTCAGGCACTTCCCATTCACTGGTACCCTTGTAATCATTTACATTGGTAGATTTTCCAATATTTCTATCCACATAATATTTTGAAACATCTTCAATTAAAATTTCATAATTGATACCTTGTTCCTGGATTTTTAACAATTCATTTTGAGAAAAGTCAGAAATGAGGAATGCATCTTTTTTCAAAAAGCCTTCAGTTATATCGATACCCATTTCGGCCAATACTGCTAATTCGGTTTCATTGGCAAATACTTTCACTTTGGAAAACTGTTCTTGCTGAGCAAAAATTGAAATGGAAAAAATAGCGAATGCCACCAATAGTGTAAACTTCTTCATAATAAATTTATTTAGTTATAATCACAGACACAAATGTATATAAATAAGTTGTGCTGTTTTAGTTTGAAATTTGAATTGAATTCAGGAAATGGACTATTATGCGAACAAGATTAATATTTGTTTGTTATAAGTTTTAGATGTTTAGCAATTTCACTTTTTAATGAAAATCATAGATTTAACAGAAGAATATAAAAGTTCATACATGGTCTGCCTGGAAGACTGGTCGGAAGAGATAAAGGAAGTGAGCCATGTAAAGGAAAAGTGGTATGATAAAATGAAAGATCAGGGCCTGCGGGTTAAACTGGCACAGGATGAAAATGGTATAGTTGGTGGTATGATCCAGTATTTTCCTGTTGAACATTCATGGATAAAGGGTGAAGATCTTTATTTTATAGGTTGTATTTTGGTTTATGGTGATAAACAGGGCAGGGGTGATTTCAGGAATCGGGGAATGGGTAAAGCTTTGATCAAAGCTGCGGAAGAGGACGTACAGCAAATAGGGGCCAAAGGAATTGTCGCCTGGGGATCTTCACTTCCGGTTTGGATGAAAGCTTCCTGGTTTAAAAAGCAGGGATATACTCCAGTCGATAAAAAGGGATTGATAGGAGAAGTGTTGCTGTGGAAACCGTTTACCGATGATGCTGAACCTCCTAAATGGATCAAACAAAAGAAAACACCAGAAAAAAAATCTAATAAAGTGGTAGTTACCTGCCTGAACCATGGATGGTGTCCGGCCATGAACCTGGCTTGTGAACGAACCAAAGAAGTAGCTGCTGAATTTGGTGATAATGTGGAGGTTGAATCCATCAATACTTCTGATAAGACCACTTTTGATGAATGGGGTATAGCTGATTCTATATATATTGATGGAAAAAAAATAAGCTCCGGCCCTCCCCCTTCAAAAGAAAAACTTCATAAGATCATTGAGAAAAAAGTCCGCAGAGAGTCATGATTAGTGAAGGAAGATTTTAATAAATCAAAAATCTCAGATTTAATTTCATACATACTACTCACCCTTCAACTCCCACAATTCACATCTAAAGTTCTTGCATTTGTATGCTAATCTTTGTACTTTTAGGGCTTAATCAAAAACCCTTATTACAATGAAAAAGATAATTATAATTATCTGGCTTTTCCTTCTTTCGATCCCTTTATTTTCATATACATGGATCTCATTTTGTCCTGACACCATTCATGCTAATAACATTTGTTTTGGTGTAGGTTCCTGGAAAGGAGTGATCTGCACTGATGAAGGGATGTATCTTTGGCAGGAAGATATTGAGGAGTGGAGCTTCTACACTTATGGATTACCAGTAGTTGGGGCAGCTTACCTGGATGCTGAAAGAATTCTGGTTGCTATGGGTTGTGGTACTTATTCCGATGGTGTTTATGCTTTTAACCTGCAAACTCATGAATTCGAAGTATTGGAATGGGTTATAAATCCAAATTTTCTGATCCAAAGCTTTCCAACAGGAAAATATTATGTTGGTTGCCAGTTTGGTGGATTATATAAGTCAGAAGATGGATTGACCTGGGATTCAATTCCATATTTCATCGGCAAATCCTGCACAGCCATGGATTATTATGATAACCACATGGTTATTTCTGAAGTGAGCAATATTAGTAACATTTATTGGTCGGATGATTATGGTGTTACCTGGCAGGAATCAAGCGGGAGTATTCCAATGATCACTGATCTGAAATTTAGTTATGATGGTGATCTGTATGGTATATTTCCGGGTTATTCCAACTCTTCTGGTCTTTGGAGCTCGGATGATTGGGGCAATACCTGGGAAATTGAATTTTATAGTGACAACATGAGTGCTGTTGGATTTGATGCCATGAGCACAGCATTTGTAGGTTGGGAATCACCAACTTCCGGAAATGAAGGAAT
>DAOVYU010000390.1 GCA_030635465.1 Bacteroidales bacterium
ATACAATATTCTATCTGATACTGAAAAAAAAGCGCTGAATGATTATGGTGTATGGGGAGAAAAGAAAATGTACGGAAAAACATATGAAGGGGTTCATAGAACTACTTTTGTTATTGATGAGAATGGAAAAATTGAAAAGATAATTTCAAAGGTTAAAACCAAAGATCATACTAATCAAATATTTGAAGAACTTAAATTAGCATAAGCACTATAAACTATGACAAAAGAAAACGAAAACAAAGAAAAATTAAAAGCACTGCAACTAACTTTAGATAAAATAGAAAAAAATTATGGTAAAGGAACAGTAATGCGTATGGGTGAAAAAGTAGTTGAGAATGTTCCTTCAATTTCTAGTGGATCAATTGCATTAGATGCTGCATTAGGTGTTGGCGGTTTCCCCAAAGGAAGAGTGGTTGAAATTTACGGGCCTGAATCATCTGGAAAAACTACTTTAGCTATGCATGCAATTGCAGAGGCGCAAAAAGGTGGAGGAATTGCTGCCTTTATTGATGCCGAGCACGCCTTCGACCGTTTTTATGCGGAAAAACTTGGGATTGATATAGAAAATCTTTTAATATCTCAACCTGATAATGGTGAGCAAGCCTTAGAAATTACCGATCATTTAATACGTTCAGGTGCAGTTGACATAATTGTTATAGACTCTGTAGCAGCTCTTACTCCAAAGTCGGAAATTGAAGGTGAAATGGGTGACTCTAAAATGGGATTGCAAGCCCGGTTAATGTCACAAGCACTAAGAAAACTTACTGCAAATATTAATCGTACACAAACTTGTTGTATGTTTATTAATCAATTGCGTGAAAAGATTGGAGTAATGTTTGGAAATCCTGAAACAACCACTGGTGGAAACGCTTTGAAATTTTATGCTTCTGTAAGAATTGATATCAGGAGAATAGGACAAATTAAAGATAGTGAAGAGGTTAAAGGGAATAGAACGCGTGTCAAAATTGTTAAAAATAAACTTGCTCCTCCATTTAAAAAAGCTGAATTCGACATAATGTTTGGTGTAGGAATTTCAAAAACAGGAGAAATAATCGATATGGGAGTAGATTTTGATATTGTCAAGAAAAGTGGATCATGGTTTAGTTATGGTGATACAAAATTAGGACAGGGTAGAGAAGCAGTAAAGCAACTTTTAATTGATAATCCTGAATTAGCTGAAGAATTGGAAGGTAAAATTGTAGAGAAATTAAATGAACAACTTTAGTAAGATATAACTCATTTTAGTTTTCTGGATTTTTGCCTCGTGCAATAGTAAAAATTAATATAAGCAAAAGAATAAATTAAGTGTTAACTAAATATTTAGCTATGAAAAAACTAGTACTAACTGTTTGTGTATTATTAAGCATTTTATATTTAAATGCCCAGGGAAACAGGCTTACACCAGAAATTTTATGGAAATTTGGCCGAATAAGTGACGCACAACTTTCAAACAATGGCAAAACTATTATTTATGGTGTTACACGTTATGATGTTGCTGAAAATAAGGGAAGTACTGATATTTGGTCAGTTTTATTAAACGGAAAGAACCTTAAAAAAATAACCAATTTTAAAGGTTCAGAGTTTAACCAGCGATGGTCACCAAATGGATTTAAAATTGGTTTTATTGCTAATGAAAGCGGAAGTTTTCAAATGTGGGAAATGAACCCGGATGGATCTGAAAAAAGGCAGGTTTCAGATATTGAAGGTGGAATAAATAGTTTTGAATACAGTCCGGGAAGTGAGTATGTTTTATACACCAAAGATATAAAACTTGATAAAAAGCCAAATGAAATACATAAAGATCTGCCAAAAGTAGATGTGCGTATTATTGATGATTTAATGTATAATCACTGGAATCAGTGGCATGATTATGCATACAGCCATATTTTTGTGGCGTCATATGTAAATGGTCAAATTATTGATGATGCCGATATTATGACCGGTGAAAAATGGGATGCACCACTTTCAGCTTATTTTGACCCTTCAGAAATTACCTGGAGCCCTGATGGAAAAATGATTGCATATACTTGTAAAAAGATAACAGGTAAAGATTATGCAGTGAGTACTAATTCTGATATTTATTTGTATGATGTTGAAAAAGGAACTACTGAGAACATTACAAAGGGAATGATGGGTTATGATAAATACCCGGTTTTTTCTTCTGATAGCAAGAAAATCGCATGGCTAAGTATGGAAACTCCTGGATACGAGGCAGATAAAGATAGATTGTTTATCATGGAACTAGAAACTAAGGTGAAAGATTATATTACAGAAGATTTTGATCAGGATGTTTCAAACCTGTTATGGGACGCGGAAGGGCAGAGAATTTATTTTATTAGCGGTAAAGAAGCCACTTTTCAGATTTACTACTATGATTTTGAGCTGAAGACTTTTAATCAAATAACTAAAGGAATGCATAGCTATAATTCCTTTTCCAAAGCTGGGAAAACCATAATTGGAACAAAACAAACTACCTCCATGGCAACGGAAATATTTAAAATAGATGAGAAAAAGGTTGAGGATACCCAAATTACTTATACTAACCAGGATATTTATAATAAGATTAAAATGGGGAAAGTTGAAGAAAAATGGATTAAGACTACTGATGGCAAGGATATGTTAGTATTGGTAATTTATCCTCCTGATTTTGATCCCAATAAGAAATATCCTGCATTACTTTATTGCAAGGGAGGCCCACAGGGTCCACTCAATCATAATTTTCATTTTCGATGGA
>DAOVYU010000401.1 GCA_030635465.1 Bacteroidales bacterium
GTAGCCGGAATTTTATCAATGCAATTATTTTATGTTAGTTTTTAGTTATGCTAGTTGAGAAATTAAAAGATTATAGAATTATTCTGGCTTCCCAATCACCCCGAAGAAAGAAATTACTGGAAGATCTGGGATTAAAATTTGAAACCTTACCAGTAGATGTTGACGAATCTTATCCGTCACAATTAAAAGCGCAAGAAATTGCTTTATACCTTTCTCAATTAAAAGCCAATACATTTAACTTTGATAAGTTATGTAGTAGCTGTTTGATTATTACCGCTGATACCATTGTCTGGCAAGATGGCCAAACCCTATCCAAGCCAACAGATGATAGGGATGCTATTCGGATTTTAAATTTACTTTCGGGGAATAAACATGAAGTTATTACTGGAGTAACCATTAGAACCAGGCAAAAGACTCATTCCTTTTATTCCTCTACCACAGTTTATTTTAAAGAATTATCACATGAGGAAATAGCATATTATATTGAACAATTTAAGCCTTTTGACAAAGCAGGAGCCTATGGTATCCAGGAATGGATCGGATATATTGGTATCGAAAAAATAGAAGGTTCTTATTTTAATGTGGTGGGTTTGCCTGTGCAGCGATTATATACTGAACTCCTCAGTTTTCTTTAATAAATTCTATCTTTGCAATAGTTGAAAATCTAAAAGAAATTGTAAATCTGTTGATATTGAGTATTCAATGAAGAAACCAACAATATTAGTAACGAATGACGATGGCATTTTTGCCCCAGGAATTAGAAAACTAATTGAAGTTTGCCGAAAAATAGGAAACGTAATTGTTGTTGCCCCCGATTCTGCCATGTCTGGAATGTCGCATGCCATAACTGTAAAAACCCCTTTACGGCTAAAAAAACTGGTCGAAGAAAAAGATTATCTTGAGTATAGTTGCAGTGGTACTCCTGTTGATGCAATCAAATTAGGTGAAAAAATAGTAGTTCGTGGAAAACCTGACTTAGTAGTGTCTGGTATTAATCATGGATCAAATGCTTCTGTAAATATTGTTTATTCAGGTACGATGGCTGCTGTAGTTGAGGCTAATATTGATGGCATCCCAGCTATTGGGTTTTCCTTGCTTGATTATTCCCATTCAGCTGATTTTAGTGCTGTTGATGATTATATTACAACCATCATTAACAATGTACTCACAAATGGGTTACCTGAAGGAGTTTGTTTGAATGTGAATATTCCAGCAGTGAAAAAGGAGGAAATTAAGGGTATAAGGGTTTGCAGGCAAGCCAAGGGAAGATGGGATGAAGATTTTGATGAACGTGTTGATCCGCATAATCGTGACTATTATTGGTTGACAGGTGTATTTACCAATGGCGATACTGCCGAAGATACAGATTCCTGGGCACTGGCAAATAATTATATTTCTATTGTTCCGATACAGTATGACCTGACTGCTCATAAAGCAATTTCAAAAATTGAAGAATGGGAATTTAATACAAAAGCTAAAGATTAATATGCTAAAAAAAGATCATTATTTAATTGGCTCGCTGATTGGTATTTTTTTCCCGATGATTATTATGGGATTTATTTATGGAATAAACTATTTACTGATAATTCTGGGTGTTGCTAAATTTTACATGGAGATTCAAACTGCTGTACTTGTAAGTTTAGGAGCTAACATGTTGCCAATCAGGTATTATTTTGTCAATCTGAAATATGATAAAGCAGGTAGAGGTGTTCTGCTTTTTACTTTTGTAATGATCCTCCTATTTTTCGTTTTTAAGAATAATTTGTTGACTTAAATGAAGTATTATATCATAGCGGGAGAAGCTTCAGGCGATCTGCATGCCTCCAACCTGATGAAGGAACTAAAGAAAAAGGATCCTTATGCAGATTTCAAGTGTTGGGGAGGTAATCTGATGGAACAACAAGGTGGAGTTATTGTTAAGCATTACAGGGATCTTGCTTTTATGGGATTTATTGAGGTAATTGCAAATCTTTCCACAATCTTTAAAAATATTAAGCTTTGTAAAAAGGATATACATGAGTACAAACCTGATGCAGTAATCCTGGTAGATTATCCAGGGTTCAATCTTCGTATCGCTGAATTTACACATCAGCAAAAATTGAAGACTTTTTATTATATCTCACCACAGGTTTGGGCCTGGAAAAAGTCGCGGGTTTATAAGATCAAAAAGTTTGTTGACCGGATGTTTGTGATCCTTCCATTCGAAAAGGCATTTTATGCTCGTTATGATGTGGATGTTGATTTTGTCGGACATCCATTGTTGGATATGATCAATCAATTACCAGCAAATGATCTGGAAACTTTTCGCAATAAGAATAACCTTATTGAAGATAAGCCTATTATTTCGCTGCTTCCGGGTAGTCGTAAGCAGGAGATTAAAAAAATGCTATCGATTATGCTTACGGTGATTCATGAATTTTCAGATTATCAGTTTGTAGTAGCGGGAGCACCTTCAATTGAAGAATCATTCTATAATGATATAATAAAAGATAAATCGGTTAAATTGGTAAGTGGTCAAACACATGCATTATTGCAGAATTCTTTTGCTGCACTAGTGACTTCAGGAACAGCGACACTTGAAACTGCTTTATTTGGTGTTCCAGAGGTAGTTTGTTATAAAGGAAGTTACATTTCA
>DAOVYU010000047.1 GCA_030635465.1 Bacteroidales bacterium
AGAAGTCAATAAATCAGTGATAATATTTTTAACACTATTAACAGGCTAATTATTAATACATATTTATTATTTAAAGAAATATATATTATATATAGATGAAAAAAGAAATACGCTTAACCAACTACTCAGATAAAGAACTTATAGAGCTTATTAAAGAAATCAAAAAACAAAAAAATGTACTTTTACTAGCTCATTTTTATCAAATACCCGAAATTCAAGATTTAGCAGATTATGTTGGCGATAGTTTAGGGCTTGCTCAAAAAGCTGCTCAATCAAATGTAGATATAATTGTGTTTGCCGGGGTTCATTTTATGGCCGAAACAGCAAAAATATTGAATCCTAAAACAAAAGTATTGTTACCAGATTTGGAAGCAGGATGTTCACTGGCAGAATCCTGCCCGAAAGATAAATTTAGCGACTTTAAAGCAAATTATCCAGATCATATGGTAATTTCATATATCAATTGTTCTGCTGATATTAAAACTATGTCAGATGTAATTTGTACTTCTGGCAATGCTGTTCAATTGGTTGAATCTTTTTCAAAAGATAAAAAAATAATTTTTGCGCCTGATAAAAATTTGGGTGGATATATAAACAGGATAACAGGCAGAAATATGGTGTTATGGGACGGAACCTGTGAAGTACATGATATTTTGTCGACAGAAACGATAATTAATCTAAAGATTGAAAATACGGATGCCAAATTGATTGCACATCCGGAGTGTAAAGCTGCTGTTCTAGAACTGGCTGATTATGTGGGTTCGACAACAGCCATGTTGAATTTTACTAAAAATGATGATTCGCAAAAATATATTGTTGCCACCGAAACAGGAATTCTTCATCAGATGCGTAAAAATTCACCAAATAAAGAATTCATTATAGTACCAACTGACGAAACTTGCTCTTGCAATGATTGTCCTTATATGAAATTAAATACGCTAGAAAAGTTATATTTGTGCATGAAAAATGAAAAACCAGAAATTAAACTTTCTGATCAGGTTATTAAAATGGCAGAGAAACCAATAAGAAAGATGCTGGATATTTCAAAAAAAATGAATTTAGTAAAATGATGAACCGAATAGTTTTACTCCTGATATTTTGTAGTTTATTTTTTGCATTGTTTGCTCAAAATATTGTTGATCCAAATGGACATAACCAATTCTTTTATGAAAATGGTAAACTATCCAGTGAAGGAAATATGCGTGATGGCCAACCTGACGGTTATTGGAAAACCTATTATGAAAATGGAACTATTAAATCAGAAGGCAATCGGGAAGATTTTGAACTCGACAGCATATGGACATTTTATAGTGATTCAGGAAATGTAGTTTTACAAATTACCTACCTGGAAGGAAAAAAAAATGGGATTAGAAGAACCTATCATGAAAGTGAAGTTGTTGAGGAGAATTTTAGCAATGATGTGAAACAAGGTTTAACCCATTATTATTTTCCAAATGGAGATTTATGGAAGGAAATCAGTTTTGTAGATGGACTGGAAGAAGGAACTGCAAAAGAATTTGCAAGCAGCGATGGAAGGGTCATAAAATTAACACATTACAAAAAGGGATATATTACTGATATTGAACGTATTAATTCAATTGATAAAGCTGGAATGAAACAAAGTAAATGGAAATATTTTTATGAAGAGGAAGGAACAATACAACTGGATGGAGAATATAAAAATGATTTAAAACATGGTTATTTTAAGGAATATTCAAAAGATGGAAATTTACTGACCACTTCAAAATATATTGACGGTGTATTGCAGGAAGATGTTGCCGAACTTGCTAAATTGGATATTAAAACTGAATATTATCCCAGCGGACAACCAAAAATTGTTGCGAGTTATAAAAATGATGTACCAGAAGGTGTAAGAAGAGAATATTCTCCGGAAGGGGAAATTGTGGCAGGTTATATTTTTAAAAATGGAACCGTTATAGGCGAGGGAATTATTGATGAAGCTGGTATAAAAGATGGAGCATGGATAGAGTATTATCCCAACTCTGCAATTAAATCAGAAGGTATTTACGACAAAGGAAAACGAATAGGTGAATGGAAATTTTATCATTCCAATGGCCAATTAGAACAGATAGGTTCGTATAATAAGGATGGTAATGAAGATGGACCCTGGACCTGGTATTTTACTACTGGTGATATACTTCGCGAAGAAAGCTATTTCAATGGAATGATTGATGGATTTAGTATTGAGTATGATGAATTTGGTGTCACAATTGCCGAAGGAGAATACATTGAAGATTATCGAGAAGGTAAATGGGTGTTTAATTATGGTGATCATAAATCAGAAGGAGGATACCTGAATGGAATGCGTCATGGATCATGGACAAATTATTATAATGATGGAATAAAAAGTTTTGAGGGGAAATTTATTGAAGATAATCCAAATGGTCGGCAAACCTGGTACTGGCCTAACGGAAATGTAAAAACGCAAGGAAATTATTCCATGGGATTAAAAGATGGTGAATGGGTCAAATACAATTATGATGGAACACCGTTTATCAATATTTTTTACGAAAATGGTGTGGAAAAAAAATACGATGGTATCCGTATAAAAATCTATGATGAAGATGCCAACGGTCAAACAGGAATAGAAGATTTTTAATCGACTATTTGAATAACCTCCATTATTGGACTGATTAAATAAATACGGTTATTGTCCATTCGTTTACATTTATATCGCTTCCGTATTCTTTCCAGTTTTTTGAAAATAGTCCCATTATAAATTTTAAACAGGCTGTCGTCTGGTAATTCTTCAAGGGTAAAATAATTTTTTCCAGTATCGTATTCCCTGAGTTTTTTAGTTAGTTCTGTATCTACAGATGATGAGGTAGGATTTTTTAAGAACTTCTGTACCACGATTAAAACATCTTTAGGAAAAATAGTCTCATTCATATATGGATCCATTAATTCTCTAAACGTTTGTTTCCACTCAATACCGTGGGGTTTCGCCTTGCGATTGTGTTTTTCCCAGGTATTTAAATGTGCAAATTCGTGTATCAAGGTAATCAGGAAATGATACTTGTTAAGATCATGATTAATAGATATTTTATGGAATTTAGATCGAATTTGTGGACGATAATCCCCTAATTTTGTTGACCTGCTTTTGGTAATTTTTAATTGAACATTAGAGGTGTTCAGGAAATCCAAAACAGGTAAAACAGATTCTTCCGGAATATATTCCAAAAGTACTTCCTTATATGTTTTCATTTAATTGACAGCTTTCAGCTTTTTGACTTTCTTGTAAACTGAATTCAGGACAATCCAAACATTTTTTCTTCATTTTTTTTGAAGATGAGCAGGATCCTAAAATGGAAATAGAGATTGCAATTAGTAAAATCAGTAAAGTAGGTTTGAAAATGCGCATGTTTTTTATTTTTAAAATGCAAAAATATTAAAATTGTCTTAAATAATTTTTTATCTGTAATTTAGCATCTGATACAAAAGTTTTATGATAAGCCGTTTTGGATCCTATTTGTTCCTGATGTTTAAAGTATTCCGTAAGCCTGATAAATTGAGGGTTTACAGAAAACAGCTTATCTTGGAGATATACAATCTGGGTATTGAATCTTTAGGCATTACTGCTATTATTTCCATATTTATGGGTGCAGTAGTTGCCATTCAAACTGCATATAACATCGATAGTCCGTTAATTCCTTTATCAATGATTGGTTTTACGGTAAGACAGTCTGTAATTCTAGAATTTTCTCCAACCATAATCAGTTTAATTTTAGCAGGTAAGGTAGGTTCACGAATTGCATCTGAAATAGGAACTATGCGTGTAACCGAGCAAATAGATGCACTAGACATTATGGGAATAAATTCATCTAATTTTTTAATTTTTCCAAAAGTTTCTGCAGCAATACTTATCAATCCTGTATTGATCATCATTAGTATGGGATTTGGATTAATGGGAGGATATTTTGTAGCTATTTTCACAAATTTATTTTCTACACATGATTATATAATTGGAGTTAAAAGTTGGTTTGAAGCTTACACTATATTTTATGCGATTATGAAAACCATTGTATTTGCCATGCTCATTACATCCATTTCAGGATTTGAAGGTTACGTAGTAAAAGGTGGAGCTGTGGAAGTGGGAGCAGCAAGTACACGGGCTGTAGTTTGGAGTAGTATCATGATTATATTGTTTAATTTAATTCTTACACAATTATTGCTTTCATGATAGAGGCAAAAAACATATCAAAATCATTTGGAGATAATCTTGTTCTAAAGAATGTTTCTGTCAAATTTGAAAAGGGAAAATCAAATCTTATTATTGGCCAGAGTGGTTCCGGAAAAACAGTTTTGATGAAATGCCTGATTGGATTATTTGAAGTAGACAAGGGTAATATTTATTTCGATGACAGGGATTTTTCACAAATGTCCTTCAATGAAAGAAAAAATATAAGAAAAGAACTTGGAATGCTTTTCCAGGGAGGAGCCCTGTTTGATTCAATGACGGTTGAGGACAATATCATGTTTCCTTTAACCATGTATACAGATCAAACGATGGAGGAAAAAAAGGAAAGAGTTAATTTTTGCCTGGATTGGGTAAATCTGGAAAATGCCAATAGACTGTATCCTGCTGAGTTAAGTGGTGGAATGATTAAGCGGGTTGCCATAGCAAGAGCCATTTCAATGAATCCCCAATACCTGTTTTGTGATGAACCCAACTCTGGCCTTGATCCACAAACTGCAGGTGTTATTGACGAATTGATCCAGAGGCTTACACAGGAATTTCAAATGACAACTGTGGTAAATACACACGATATGAATTCCGTTATTAAAATAGGAGATACAATATCTTTCATTTATAAAGGAGAGCTTTGGTGGGAAGGAGATAAGGAGCATATTATGGATACAGATAATAAAGAGCTAAATGATTTTGTATTTGCAACGGAATTGACAAAAAGGTTAAAATAAAATTAGTTTTTGTTCATGAATTTTCTTGACATAATATTCATTATACCCATTGTATGGTTTGCCTACCAGGGATTTAAAAGAGGCCTGATCATTGAACTAGCTTCTTTATTGGCCTTGATTTTGGGAATTTATACTGCTTTATATTTTTCGGGATATGCTGCTGATTTTTTGATCAATAACATGGATATGAGCTCAAAATATGTACCTGTAGCATCCTTCATATTAACTTTTATTGTAGTAGTAGTAGTAGTTTATTTCATCGGAAAAATACTTGAAAAGTTAGTAAATATGGTAGCTCTTGGATTCCTTAATAAGCTTGCAGGCAGTTTTTTTGGTATATTAAAAGCAGTTATCGTACTAAGTATTGCATTACTTATAATTAACCAGTTCAATGATGATTTGATATCGCATCAAAAAAAGAAAAATTCATTTCTATATGGACCAATTTCTAGAATAGCTCCAATTCTATGGAATAGTCTGGAAGACTTTAATTTTAATGATTCAAAAATTGAAGAATTTAAGGAAGAAATAGAGGAAATAACTATTTAGAATTATTGTTTATTTAATCCCCGACCCCAACGTCGGGGATTATCAATTTTTAAAAGTAAATATTTATTCTTTAATTGCCTTTACACCTGGCAATTCTTTTCCTTCAATGTATTCTAACATTGCACCACCACCAGTTGAAACATAGCTTACTTTATCTTTTAAGTTGTATTTATTAATAGCTGCAACAGAATCACCACCACCAATCAAAGAAAAAGCACCATTCTCTGTTGCTTTAGCAACACCTAATGCTATAGCCCTGGTTCCTTCTGCAAAATTTTCAAATTCAAAAACACCCATAGGTCCATTCCATAAAATGGTTGAAGATTTTTTTATTACTTCTGTGAATGTTTTAATGGTCTCCGGCCCAATATCCAAACCCATCCAATCATCTGGTATTTCATTTACATCAGCAACCTTTTTGTTGGCATCATTATCAAATTTATCTGCTATGATAGCATCTGTAGGAATGTAGATGTTTACCCCCATTTCTTTAGCACCTTCAAGAATATTGAGTGCCAACTCCAGCAAATCATCTTCAACCAGTGAATTACCGACATTTCCTCCTTTAGCATGAATAAATGTAAACATCATTCCTCCACCCACAATCAGGTTATCTACCTTGTTAAGAAGATTATTGATGATCTCAATTTTACCCGAAACCTTTGCTCCTCCTAAAATTGCTGTAAATGCACCTTCTGATTCATGCAATACTTTATCAATGCTCTTTATTTCATTTTCCATGATATATCCAAATAATTTTTCTTTAGGGAAAAATTGAGCTATGATGGCCGTTGAAGCATGAGCCCGGTGTGCTGTACCAAAAGCATCATTCATATATACATTACCCAATGATGCTAATTCTTTAGCGAAAGAGATATCACCTTTAGTTTCTTCTTTATAGAACCTCAAATTTTCAAGCAAAAGAACCTCACCACTTTTCAGCCTGGAAGCTTTGCTTTTTGTAGATTCTCCAATGCAATCACCAGCGAATATAACGTTGGTTTTTAATTGATCTGAAAGGTATGGGATTAAATGCTTTAATGAAAATTTTTCTTCCGGCCCCTCTTTGGGCCTACCAAGATGTGACATTAAAATGGCCGCCCCACCTCCAGATATAATTTTTTGAATTGTAGGAATTGCTGCATCAATTCTTGTTGTGTCTGTGATTTCAAATTGATCATTTAATGGTACATTGAAGTCTACCCTTACCAATACATTTCTACCATTAAAATCGTAGTTATCAATTGTTTTCATAAAAATTTATAATATTAAATTAATTAGTTTATTCTTTTTTACCAGTTTACTTTTCCAACTCTTATGATGTGCAATAATAAGTTTATTAAAACTCAATTTCAAAATTACTTAAAAATTCAATTCTATAATATTTCATTAATTTTACAACAATATTAACCAAACCAAATTATGTAGATGTCAACACTCTTGGTGCTGTTGCTTGTGCAGGAAGTAAATGTGAGATAAATTATTGACTATGAAAGTAAAACTCAATTTAGTTTATGATAATGATGATCTAAAGAATAGAGGAGATGCTCTAGTTGTTATTGGTGGAAACAAACAAAGGCAGTTAATCATCTTATGTCCTCAATGTGGTAAAGCA
>DAOVYU010000026.1 GCA_030635465.1 Bacteroidales bacterium
GTTAATCTAAAAGTAAAATCTGCAGGCGTTGGAATAACTCAACGCCTGTTTTATATTCATTATTTTTGCATTAAATGAACCAGCTTTTTAATTACATAACCAAAGAAGTTCATATTGGAAGTGTTCCGGTTGGAGGATTTAACCCGATCCGCATCCAATCCATGACCTCTACCAACACCATGGATACAAAAGCTACTGTTGCACAATCTATTCGTATGATCGAAGCGGGTTGTGAATATGTAAGGATTACTGCACCCGGGGTAAAAGAAGCAGAAAACCTGGCCAATATAAAAAGGGAACTAAAAAACAAAGGTTATTCTACACCTCTGATTGCAGATATACATTACCAACCAAAAGCTGCTGAAATAGCGGCCAGAATCGTAGAAAAAGTACGTGTTAACCCGGGTAATTATGTAGACCGCAAACGAGGCCGTTTTCAATTTACAGAATCAGAATATCTTGCTGAACTGGAGAAAATAAGGGAAAAGATCAAACCCCTGATCAGCATTTGTAAAGATCATGGAACGGTTATGCGGATTGGATCAAATCATGGTTCAATATCCGAGAGGATATTATTAAAATATGGTAATACACCAGCTGGCATGGTGGAATCGGCATTGGAATTTGTCAGGATTTGTGAAGACCTGGATTATTACAATCTTGTTCTTTCAATGAAAGCCAGCAATGTAAAAGTTATGGTACAGGCAAATCGCCTGCTGGTTAAGAAAATGATGGAGGAGGGCATGAATTATCCTATTCATTTGGGAGTTACTGAAGCTGGTGATGCAGAAGATGGAAGAATAAAATCCGCAGCTGGAATAGGATCTTTATTGATTGATGGAATTGGTGATACCATTCGTGTTTCACTCACTGAAGATCCTGAATTTGAAATACCTGTCGCAAAACAGATAGTTCAGAGTTCAGGGTTTAGGGTTCAGGGTTCTGATATACCAATTGATAAATCCTATGACAATATAAATTCCTCTTTTGACCCTTATATTTATACCAGAAGAAGAACCCGCAAACAAGGAATGATTGGAGATACCCAGCCACCAGTTGTGATCATAAATGAAAATAATTATGATAACCATACAATAGATGAATCTTTTGCACCTGATTATTTATTCACTCAAGACTTCAGATTGAAAACAAAGGATGGCAATTACATTGATTCCGAAATAAAAGAAATCAATATCAATCTATCCGATATAGATGAATTGATTAATGTAAACGATTCTATTCTAATACTTAAATCAGAACAGGAAATACCTATCCAAAAAACCAAAGGAGTTATTGAAAATTTGATAAATAAAAAAACAGTATCCCCAGTAATCCTAAAAAGAGTTTACAGTGGACTTTCAAAAGATGAGTTCCTTTTAAAAGCTACAGCAGATTGTGCTTATTTACTTGTTGATGGCTTGATTGATGGTCTCTGGCTGGAAGCAGATAATATTGATCAAAGAGACATTTGTGAAACTGCCTTTGGTATATTGCAAGCAACTGGAGCACGAATTTCAAAGGCTGAGTTTATTGCATGTCCTTCCTGTGGCCGAACTCAATTCAGGATACAAGATGCCTTGCAAAAAATTAAAGAACGGACACATCACTTGAAAGGAATAAAAATAGGTGTAATGGGTTGTTGTGTAAATGGTCCCGGGGAAATGGCTGATGCTGATTATGGATATGTTGGAGCAGGAAAAGCAAAAATTACATTGTACAAAAGCAACCAGATTGTTACACAAGGCATCAATGAGAATGAAGCTGTAGATGAATTAATCAAATTAATAAAGGCCGATGGAAATTGGATCGAGAAATGAAATCATTTGATGTGAGTCGAATTAACCTACTTTTAATCATATTATTATCATTCTTTTTAATTAATCATACATTAAAATGTCAAAATGTAGTGATCAATGAGGTAATGTCGTCAAATTCTACAACTATCAAAGATGAATTTGGGGATTATCCTGATTGGATCGAATTGTATAATACAACATCAAATACGATTGACTTGTTAAGCTTTGGTTTAAGTGATGATCCTGATGAACCGGATAGTTGGATTTTTCCAGGGATATTTATTGAACCTCATGGATATTTATTGATTTTCGCCTCCGGTCGTGATACATCAGGCACTATTGATCTTCATGCAAATTTTAAAATAAATTCTGAAGGGGAAACCATAGTTTTAAGCAATGCCAATGGAGTTCTAATTGATGAATTGGAGATAGTGGCATTAGGCCAGGATTTATCATTTGGAAGAATAACAGACGGCGAAGCAGAACTAGAAACATTTTATCGAAGTAGTCCAAAATTCAGTAATGTTGAAAATTCTATATTAAACATATTATCTGTTTCACATGAACCAGGCATTTATACAAAAAAAATTCAATTTGCTATATTTGCTTCCCGAAACAATAACAGCATACATTTTACCCTTGATGGGTCTGAACCTACAATTGCATCGCCCATTTACAAAAACACATTATTATTCACATCAAGAGCTTCAGAAAATTACACAATTTCCGGTATCCCAACAACACCCATAAATGGTGAATGGCAGCTTGAAGAATTTATCTGGGAAAAACCGAAGCAAGACATAAACCTGGTAAACGTTATTCGATACAGATCTTTCTCAGAAAATAAACCCACCAGCAATACTTTTTCAGGAACTTATTTTATTCAAGAAAATTTATGGAGTAATCACACATTCCCCATAATTTCAATTATTACTGACAAAGAGAACTTATTTAATTATGATACAGGAATTTACATCCCTGGCAAAAGATATGATTTATATGGTTGGGATTGGCATCCGGATGGAAATTATATGAATAATGGATTTGAGTGGGAACGGAAATGCCATGTTGAATTCTATGAACCAGGAGGATCGTTGGGGTTTTCCCAGAATTGTGGTTTGCGGATTCATGGAGGATGGAGTGCCAAAATGCCTCAAAAAAGTCTGCGAATTATCGCAAGAGATATATATGGTGAGAATAAGTTTAAACATCAGTTATTTCCTGATCTACTATCAGATCGTTATAAAGACTTAGTTTTACGAAATTCAGGTAACGATTTTATTTATAGTCATATCAGGGATGCTTTTATGCAGGAATTATTGTCTGGTCTTGACCTGGAACTCCAGGCATTCAGACCTTCTGTTTTATATATAAATGGTGAATATTGGGGATTGCATGGTCTTAGGGAACGTTATGATGAAGATTATTTTTTAAGGCATTTTAGTACAGATGAAGATGATTTAATTGTGGTTAGTGTTTGTGGTCAAGCAGAAATTGGAGATAATAGTTCTTATGCATCAATGATGAATTTCGTCAGAAATAACAACCTTTCTGTTCAGAGTAATTATGATTCTATCCAAAAAATGATTGACATTCCCAATTTTATAGATTACTACATTGCACAAATTTATTACGCAAATTTTGACTGGCCCGATAACAATGCAAAAATGTGGAAAACTACTGACCCCTCTTCAAAATGGAGGTGTTTGACATATGATTTGGATGGTGGCTATGGATTTATTAATCATTACGATTATAATATGTTAAGAGAGGTTGTTGACACAACAAATACAATCTATGATTTATGTAGTACAAACTTATTTAGAAATCTACTTAAAAATACATCTTTCAAAGAGCAATTCATCAATCGATTTGTTTACCATTTACAAACTACTTTTCATACTGATACAGTGATTGATATTTTATACAAATACCAGGAATTACTTGAAAGTGAAATGATCAATCATATAAATAGATGGAGTTACCCTATTAACATCAATCAATGGAGAGCAGAACTTCAGATAATGAAAGATTTTGCGAGTTACCGGCCATGCTATTGTAAAGATCACCTCATGGATGTTTTTGAACTAGAAGAGCTTGATTTTGATTGTGATTTAAAAGACTTCACAAATGAAGATTCCGAATTACAGTTAGATATATATCCAAATCCAGCTACCGATTATTTATATTTTACCATTAAAAAATTTGATCAGGAATATTTCACAATTAACCTATACAATGTAAATGGGCAGAAAATCTATAACCAATCAATGTGGTTGGGACGATATAAAACTGCAGAAATAAGAACAGACCACTTAAATGCAGGATTATATATTTTAAGTGTAAATAATGGAGACTTAATAATAAATAAAAAAATAATCATCGAATAGTTTTATTTTTGTCAGCTTTAAGACTTTTGGATACAATATTGAGCAAAAAAATAAGTTAACTTGATACTTTCAAGCTATCCTTTTTATAAAAAAAATAGAAATGTCAATTCACAAAAATTTTATACTATTTCTGTTCATTCAGGGGTTTATCTTCCAAACACTTTTTTCACAAGATGTGGGTATTGGGGAATGGCGGGATCACCTTCCTTATAAAAGCACTATTTCAGTCACTGCAAGTAAAGAAAATATATATTGTGCTACTCCATATAGTATATTTTATTACAACAAAGCCGAAAACAGCGTAAACCGCTTTACAAGGATCTCCGGATTGAGCGATATAGGGATTGCACGTGTAGGGTTTAACCAGGAGTATAATACGTTGGTGGTAGCATATGAAAATACAAACATTGACCTTGTAAAAGGAAATGTGATCATCAATATGCGGGACATCATTGATAGTGATGCCATTACACCTGAAGAAAAAATTATCAATAATATAATGTTCATCGATAACCTGGCCTATTTATCCTGTGGTTTTGGGATTGTAGTGCTCGATATTGATAAGGAAGAAATAACAGACACATACTATATTGGTCCTAATGGAGCCCATATCAATGTTTCAGATTTAACTTATAACGATACCTCATTTTTTGCAGCTGCAGAAATAGGGATTTTTACGGCTTACCTGGATAGCCCTAACCTGGCTTATTTTGGTTCCTGGTTAAGAGATGAATCACTTCCTGACCCATCAGCTTTTTACAGTTATATAGTATTTAGTAGTGGGAAGCTTTTTACATGTAAAGCATCAGAAGAATATGCCAATGATACGGTACTTTACTATGATAACGCAACATGGAATTATTATAGTGAATTCTCCAATGAAGATGTTTATGGCTTAAAAAATTATGGCGATGAATTATATATTATCCATTCATATTTTTTAAATGCATACGATGCAAACCTGGAACGGACATTAAATATTTGGACCTACAATTATTTGGATAGCCCCGTACCACGCGACATGATAATTGACAATACTATTATGTGGATAGCAGACGACCGAAATGGATTGGTGAGGAGAATTTCGGACAATGACTATACTTTTATTTATCCCAATGGTCCTAATGCACCAGATGTTTTTAGCATGTCAGCAGAAGGAAATACTGTTTATGTAGTTGCTGGTGGACGCGATTTGAGCTGGAATAATATCTGGAAAAGGGTAAATATATTTTCATTTATAGATGGTGAATGGAATACAATTGACGATACAGATAATCCAGAATTGGATGCAATTAGGGATATGGTATGTGTAGCAATAAATCCTTTTCAACATTCACAAATATTTGCAGGTTCATGGTTCAGGGGAATGCTTGAATTAAATGTACAGGATCTGGAAAATATATATACGCCTGAAAATAGTGGTTTAGGATACAAATCAAACCAGGGCCCTCCAGTATGTAATGTAGGTGGAGTAGCATTTGATAAATCAGGATATTTGTGGGCTACAAGTTCACATGCCAACGAAATTTTATCTGTACGAATTCCTGATGGTTCACCTTTGGGTGAATGGCATTCATACAATTTAGGAACCTTTTCTGGAAGTCAGGATGTAGGTGATTTGATCATCGACTCATATGATCAAAAATGGATCCTTATCAGAGCAGAACATTCATTGATTGTTTTTAATGATAACGGAACGATAACCAACACCGGTGATGACCAGGTAAAGGTGTTGACATCAGCTGCTGGAAATGGTAATATTCCTGGAAATAAAGTTTTTAGCATTGCCGAAGACAATGATGGTGAAGTATGGATTGGTACTGACGAAGGTGTTGCTGTTTTTTATTCTCCTGAAAATGTATTCTCAAATTATAACTTTGATGCCCAACGTATATTAATACCCAGAAATGATGGAACTGGCCTGGCTGATATATTGCTTGAATTTGAAACCGTAACTGCCATCGCGGTAGACGGCGCAAATAATAAATGGATTGGAACAGACCGCTCGGGAGTATTTCATTTATCACCAGATGGGCAAATAGAATACAACCACTTTACAGTACAAAACAGCCCTTTATTTTCGAATAATATTACAAGCATTGTCATCGACGAAAAGGGTGAAGTATTTTTAGGAACCGCCAAAGGTATTATTTCCTACAGAAGTAGTGCTACCCCAGGAGGAGAAACCAATAGTGATGTTTATGCATATCCCAATCCTGTTGAACCTGGCTATACTGGTCCAATTGCCATAACAGGACTGGTTACCAATGCTGATTTTAAAATTACTGATATCAGTGGAAACCTGATTTACAATGGCAAAGCCGAAGGTGGTCAGGCCATTTGGAATGGAACTAATTTTAGTGGTCGCAGGGCACAGTCGGGGGTATACCTGGTTTTTGTTTCGAATGATGACGGTTCTGAAAAGCTAGTGACTAAAATTCTATTCATTAATTAATGTTACACAATACACCTGGAATAGTACTTCACCAGGTTAAATATTCCGAATCAAGCGTTATCGCTAAAATTTATACCGAATTGTTCGGTTTGCAATCATATATGATTCGTGGAATACATAGCAAAAAATCGAAAATAAAATCGGCACTTTTGCAACACCTCACACTGGTCGATTTGGTGGTTTATCACAAAGCAAAAAGCAATATCCACAACATTAAGGAGATTAAGATTGCATATCCTTTTCAATCCATCCCTTATAACATCCACAAAAGTTCAATTACAATATTTCTAAATGAAATCCTTTACCATGTAATAAAAGAAGAAGAAGCCAATGATGATCTGTTTAAATTTTTGTTTAATGCTATTCAGATCCTGGATCTGAAAGAGTCACAATTTGCCAGCTTTCACTATCTTTTTTTAATACAATTATCAAAATACCTGGGATTTTATCCGAAGACAAATTATTCAGAAGAAGACTGTAATTTTAATTTGGAGGATGGTAAATTTACCAATCAGGAAGGCCCTGAAAATTTGTATGTTCCACCACCTTATAGTTCCTACATCTCTGACTTATCCACACTATCTTTTGAAAATCTTGAAAATTTAAAAATCAGCTCAATTCATAGAAATAAATTACTAGAGATTTTATTGAATTATTATCGAATGCATTTACCGGTACCACTAAAGATTAAATCTCATCTTGTTTTGCAAACTGTATTAAACGACTAATTGTAATATTTTTCTGATAAGCAACTTTTTTAATATATTTGGAATCGAATTATGAGAAAGTTAAATTCCAATAATTTTTCAGATAAAGTCAATATCTATTTATCCAGATACTGGTTCCTGGTTTATATTCTTTTTATTGGAACCAATCTACTTATTCGATTTATAGGATTACCACAAGAAAGTCTGTATGGAGATGAAGGTTTTACAGTTTTTTTCGCTCAGCAACCCATGGAAAACCTTTATGAAAGATTGATGTATGACAGAAACCCTCCATTCTATTTTTTCCTGCTACATTTTTGGATAAAACTATTCGGACTCAATTCAATTGTGTTAAAAAGCCTTTCTGTCTTTTTCAGTATCGGTACCGCTTTTATTATTATAAAAATTTCAACACGATATCTTAACAAAACAACTGCAATCTTTGCTTCATTACTCTTTCTTCTATCAAATGTATGGTTAGTGGCTTCACATGAGCTGAGGGCTTTTTCGCTGGTAGGATTTTTAACTGTCCTGTCATTCTATCTATACTTAAATGTTCTGAAACGGAATAAAGTATCCAGTGCAATAGGATTGACCATTGTAAACCTTTTATTGGTCTTTTCCCATTATATTTCATTTTATATCCCTCTCCTTCAGCTGATCTGTTCTTTTTTATTTTTAAAGGAAAACAAAAAAGGATTCTGGTATTATTTCTATAGCCAGTTAGTGGCACTGATTTTATTTATACCCTGGTTAAAAATTGTGATTGACAATATTCCTGACAAAAGCTCATTTTGGCTCGAAACAGCAGGTTTACAAAGATTACAAACTGTATTTACAAATTTATCCGGAACAGAATTCATCTGGATGATCCATTTATTTATTCTGGGATCATTTATACTTCTTTTGCTTATCGACAGGAATAAAAGGTTCATTAAAAAAGACTTTGAAATAAAGACAGCCCTGATACTATTTTTATGGTATCTGTTTCCAATTATTACGAATTTATCAATCTTGTACCTGGAAAGTGAACTGGTTGGAAGAATCCTGACCTCAAGAATATTCTGGTTCTGCCATCAAGGAACGTGATTGAAGAACATCCGGGTTGGGGTAAAGAAATCGTTAATCCTTGATCTCTGCAGTTA
>DAOVYU010000234.1 GCA_030635465.1 Bacteroidales bacterium
AATGTTTCTTCCATCATTGACGTATAATTATCGTCATTGATTTCAGTATCAGGATACATGCCTTGCATGTACTCCATGTTGCCATCACGATATTCCCCTTTGGACACACTTGTTTTTGGAGATTTTTCAGCTTCTACAACTACCTTGTCTGCCCCTGCTTTTTCTTTACTTTTATCAGCCATTGCGATGATTTTTTACATTAAGACATTAATATGTTTCAATAAGTGACTCAAATTTATTGTATCTATAGAGAAAATCTGTCCAAAAAAATTACAAACAAGCTTTTTTTTTATACTTTTATAAAAAAATTACTTATAATGGATAAAAGTGATAAGGAAAAGGTGGTACTCAATGCTCTTAAAAAAGTAAAAGAAGAATATACGCCTGAAGTTTACGCAATGCTTGGAGTAAATCAAAGGTTGCAATTGATTCAGGACAGATTACCAACTAAACCATTGTACTCTACTGCTAAAATCAGAGAGATAGTATTTGCTGCTAATGCACGATAAGTCAAAAATAATATCAGAGAACAAAAAACGGCTACTGATATTTGACAAAAAGTACGATCCTTATACTGGAGAAGGCTCACTTCTTGATAGGGAAAAAGTATTTTTTTCGGATGTTGGAGCTAACTTATATCTTCCTAAATCGATGATAAATGAGAATGAATTTGTCTACGATTTACTGAAGTCTGGTAATTTCCAGGACTATTCCCAACAAAAGGAATCTGATATAAGTACAATACTTGCAGCTTTTGATAAGATCAGGTTTGAACATGACTTTGAATATTGGGCTATCCAAACAGTAATCATTCAGCATAAAGAAACTCTTCAAGATTATAAATTAAAACTACGCCTTGCACAACAGGTACTTCTGTATGAATTAGAAAAGATGAGACTTGCAGGTGTTCCTATCAGGATTGTTTTGTTGAAAGCGAGACAATGGGGAGGATCTACACTTGTTCAAATGTACATGTTTTGGATACAACAAATCCACAGAGTAAACTGGCATTTAGCTGTTTGTGCTCAGGACGATGGAGCAGCCAGAAATATTTCTGAAATGTACCGGAGAGCATCCACTTCATACCCGGAAGCCATTGCCGAAATTCAATACAAACCTTATGCCGGATCATCAAAGAACATTATCAATATTGAAAGAGGTGGAATTATTGGAGTTGGATCGATAAACAACCCGGACCAGTTTCGTTCTTTTAATTACCCTATGATTCATGTTTCTGAACCTGGAGTTTGGGAAGATACACCCAAAAGAACAGCAGGTCAATTGGTTGCATCGTTAAGAAGTACAGTATCAAAGGAGCCGATGACTTTAGTTATTCTTGAATCAACTGCAAAAGGTGTTGGTACATTCTTCCATAATGAGTGGTTATCTGCTGAAAAAGAAGAATCAGCATACAAAGCTGTATTTATTCCATGGTTTAAAATTGAGATGTACAAATTACCTATAACCGATTATTCAAGGTTTATAGATGGAATGAATGAGTATGATTGGTTCTGTTGGGAACGAGGAGCTACTTTGGAAGGAATAAACTGGTATAATATACACAAAACAGGTGAAAACTACGATGATTGGCAAATGTACAATGAGTTTCCAACAACTGCAGAAGAAGCTTTTGTTGCATCTGGACAAAGATATTTTGCACCAAAACTAACGATCAATGCCAGAAAGAATGTAACAAAACCTAAATTCCGGGGAACCATTCATCCGACTGATTGTAAAAACAAAGCAGATATTAAACAATCTCATTTTGTTGGTACTCCAAGAGGACCACTAGAAGTTTGGAAAATGCCAAAGCCATTAGTAAGAGTAAAAGGTGTTTTGCATCATTGCGTAAATAGGTATTGTATTTTTGGAGATATTGGGGGCGTAAGCGATGGGGCTGACTTTTCAAGCTTAACAGTAATAGATAGATATTGGATGCATCTGGGGGGATGGCCGGAATTAGCAGCAGATTGGCATGGACACTTAGATCAGGATTTATTTGCCTGGGTAGCTGCTCAACTAGGACATCTTTATGATAACGCATTATTGGCACTTGAAACGAATTCATTAAGAAAAGAGAAAAGTGCCGGGGATCATTTCCTCACAATATTGGACAATATAAAAGATCATTACGATAATATATTTATCAGGAACCAAATGGATAGTACTCAAAAAGATTGGTTGCCAAAATACGGCTTCCATACCAACCAGGGAAGTAAGGATATGATTTTAAGTACTCTTCGTGCAGGATTAAGGGACGACCAATTTATAGAGAGGCAAGGTTCGGCCTGTGACGAATACGAATGGTTTGAGAGAAAAAAAGATGGTTCATTAGGAGCTATTGATGGCAAAAACGATGATAAAGTTATCACCAGAGCAGGATCTTATTGGCTTGCTATGAAGTATATGCCACCGGTAAAACTTATTCCTTATGTTACCCCGGAAGAGAGAAGAGAGAAAAGAAAAAGTAGAAATGCAATAATTAGTGAAGCAACATTATAAAACCAAATAATATGTCAAAAACAAACATCATTAGTCTTAACTGGAATCTTTGGAAACATTTTATCCAGGAGAAAAAGAAGGCTAAAATTGAAAAGCATTCTACAAAAACATTCTACGTTGCATTAGATATGGCAATTGAGAAATGCAAAAAACATCCTCGAAAGTATTATATCGTTAAAAAGAATTCTGCTGAGTGGGAAATTTTAGGATCCCAGGAATTAAAGCGGATGAGGAAATTCAGCATAGCGAAGTCTGATAAAACTTTCATGGATCTTCATGAATTGGCTCCTTACGTTTCCCCGGAGAATATCAAACGCCATATTCACGAACAAAAAAGGAGGAAATGGTGGCGAAAGTGGTGGAATATGTTTACTGAAAACTATTATAAGCCTGTTACTCGAGGTGAATTGGAGATGTTGAAACGAATAATGGAGTATAGTGAATCAGTAGTTGCACACAAGGACTGTAGAGTACACATTAACATTGATTACTTAATGGCATTCAATGAATTCATTAAAAAACATTCGTAATGAGCAATTCAAAACAAGAATTTACAAATCTATTCCTAAAAGGATGGAAACAGAAACTATGCAAAGTACTTGACAGCGATGTGCTTAGAGTAGAGAATGAAATGGATAATCCCGATGATTTTATATCTACTGAAAAAGCTAAACTGCTGAAAGCCATTCATGAAGATATTGAAATAACATCCAAACATATTGATTTAAGAGAAACAGGCGGTTCAAGACAGAATTTGGTACTATCTGAGGTATTTACTTTTACCCCGGAAGAATTTTGGGGATTGATAATTTATTTTGGAAGTATGACAGGTACCGAAAGAAGGGAATTCTTTAATGAATATGAGTTAAGTGTTTATAAAGGTAAAACTGCCGATGAAAATATGATTGATTAATTCACTTATAAGTTAACTATTATGAAATTAAGAGTAATGATGCCAGCAATAAAATATCCATTCATACAGAAAGGAATGCTGTTTACTAACAGCTTGTGCAACAATCTTTATGTAATGACCGGAGAGCCTTTACACTTAAAAGAGAAACCACACGACAATCAGCTATTTAATTCCCTTAGAGAGTCAAATACTGTGAGAGCCAATAATTACAAAACGAGTGATTTGGATGTATTTGAGAGATTTGACGTAAATAGCCTTCAACAATTAGTTGAGCTTGATTTTTATCTGGTTTCTACCGATGGAGAATTAACTGAAATAAAACGATAATATATGAAAAAACTAATAATCTGGCTAGTTGCCAAGTACAACAAAAAAGCCAAGCCGGAAAATCGTATTGAAGTAGTAAAACCTGCTACGTTTGCAGCTAAACAAACTTCTAAAATAGATACTACTCTTTATGAGAGTGACAAGGAGAAGGAGTTTCTTCAAAATATGATTGATGAAAAGAAGTATGATCTACGTCAAGAGTTAATTACTCAGTTGTACAAATCATCCTTCATTCACGAAGATGTTGAAATTCAAGAACAAAAAATAATTATAAAATTACAAATCA
>DAOVYU010000325.1 GCA_030635465.1 Bacteroidales bacterium
ACATTAGCACCTTCAATAAACTGTAAAGTTCTGTCGTCTTTAACAACTCCGGCCAATGTAAACTCAACCGGCGGAACAATAAAATACCAAATATCATCACCACCTTTACTTCGTATATCTTGATTCATTTTTCGATTTGAACAGAAATATCCTTCCTCTTCAGCTGAAGGATTAAAAATGATAGCAAAATCATCAGAGCTGGTATTTAATGGATAGCCCATATTATTGGGAACTTTCCAATTCTCGTTTTCATCCAGGGTAGTTCTGAAAACATCCAGTCCTCCCATTCCAACATGTCCGTCGGAAGAAAAATATAAAACGGAATCTGACCTTAAGAATGGAAATCCTTCATTGGAAGGAGTATTGATAACAGGGCCTGCATTTTTCGGTCTTCCAAAATCTTCAGAACGACTTTTACGTTTAGCATACCAGATGTCAGTCCCACCATATCCATGTTCAAAATCAGCTGTGAAGAAAATAATTAGCTCGTCTTCATCAAGTGATGGATGTAATATCCTTGATGTACTGTCACCCCCAAGATTAAGAATTTCCGGTTCACCATAATTTCTTCCTGCTTTTTGAGACTTGTAAATATGGCAACCTGAACGTTTGTTTTTTTCATTACCACAACGTGCAAAATATAGTGTTGTAAAAGATGAATTCATCATCGGACTTCCTTCGTTGGTACCTGTATTTAATATCCCTTCTGATTCAAGCAGATCAGGGACACTCCATTCACCTTTCCGGTCGATGCGGGTAAAAAATAAATCTGTAAAATTTTGTCCGGTCCATTCATCAGCATCTTTGCCAGTCGCTCCTTCACGATTTGAGGTGAAAATCAAGTCATTAAAATTTTCACTGGCAAAACAAGCATTAAAATCATCTTCCCTGGAATTCACTTTTTTTAAATTAGAAATTTGATGGTTGGTAGGATTTTCAACCCATTCCTGCTGTTTGTTACACGACTTTAATCCATCCGGTCCCCTGGGGTCATCCGGTCGTAAAGAAATGTACTGTTCGAAAATTGGTACAGCCAAATCATATTTCTGGTTTATCTTAAGCATATTGGCATAGTGCAAAAGTACGATGGGTTCTTTTTTGTAATAATTATTCCTTACCAAACTTTTATAGGTTGGTTCAGCTCGCTTTGTGACATTCATAAGCCGGTAACATTCTGCCATTTGAAAGCGGATTCGGTTTTTCTCATCCCTGTCTTTAACTTTGGAGTATGCTTTTTTATATTTATCTACTGCTTCAGAATATTTATAGTCTTCAAAATCTGCATCAGCTGCTGCTGTTGAATTTCTCTGTGCTAATAAACTGATGCTAAACAGTAAGGTAAAAATGAAGAGGATCCCAATTTTTAATTTCATGTAAATCAATTTTTATTTCATTGTAAATGAAGAAAATAAACTATCATTCATCAATGCATTTGTGAGGATATTAAATGAAAAATTTGATACTTAAAACTTCAATACACATTTATTAATCCTTTGTAATTTTAAAATTGAACGCAAAGATAATGATTCCAAAATTGTAACGGGATAGATTGTAAAATATTTCGTTTGGAAATGTTGGGGCTAATTAGAAAAATACCACGCTATTATTTAAGGTAATTAGTGTTTTCTTCCTTTGATGAAGAAAATTAAAAGGATTAAAATGAAAACTGTAATACTTGCAAAAATGAGTGCGCGCCTGTAAAATTTTAATTTCTTTTCCTGTTGTGTAAATTCAGATTCATATTTCACAAGCGATGTAGCCCTGGGCATTTGAATATGATCTACTTTTAAGGAATCTTTCAAAACAGCAAATAGATCCAGGTAAATGGATGCGCTATCAAATTCGTTTAATGATCCATATGCTAAAACCAATTTTTGGTAATTATCCAGGATTTCGGAGCGAGCACCTATTTTCATTGCGATATCCAAACTTTGTTTAAGATACTCAATGGCTTTATTGAAATTTCCTTTTTCCATAAGATTTCCACCGATCAGCGTAAATGTTTCAGCAATGCCTCTCTGATCTTCTAGCTCTTCGCTTATTTTTAAAGATTGAAAATACAATTCAATGGCACGATCATAATTCTTTTCCTTTTCGTATACATGTCCAATTAACTTTAAGGTGGAAGATATACCTGCTTTTTCATCTATTTGGTCGCGGATGACAAGGGCTTCGTTAAGGAACTCTAATGCTTCATCCAGATTATTTAGAAGCAGGTAATTTGATCCAAGGTTGTTTAACCCAATCGCTTCTTCTTGTTTGTTGTTATATTTCCTGCTTAGATAAACAACTTCCTGGTTAATTGAAACAGCCTCATCAATCAATCCTTGTTTTTCATAAATGGCCCCTATATTTATTAAACATGTTACTTTTTCTTTTTGGTTTTCTATCTCTTCATAAATTTCAGCACTCTTAAAAAAATAGTCAAGGCTTTCGTCATATTCTCCCTGATAATAATAAACACTGGCAATATTGTTATAGGAACCGGCAATTCCTATTTTATTATGCTGCCGAATTTCAAAGTTTAATGATTTTTGAAAATATTCAAGTGCTTTCTTGTATTCACCTTGATAATCATATATCAACCCAATATTATTACTGCAATTAGCAATCCCTGCATCATAATTAATGGATGAAAAAATTGTGATGGCTTCAAGATATTTTTCCAGAGCTTGTTCATATTCTCCTTTGAATAAAATAATATTGCCGATGTTGTTTAATGCAACCCCTTTTCCTTTTACGTAATTGTTTTTATCTGAATGATTCAGTGCTTTAGTAGCCAGTTCTAATGCTAACTCCCTATTATTGTAATAATAATCGGCACAAGCATTATTCAAGCTGTCTATTTTGTCGTTTGTAATGAATGATGAATCAGTGTTTTCTTCAATATCCTGACTGATGATAGGTGATTGAAGCAAAAACATACAAACCAACAGGAAAATTACAAAATTGAAGTTAGGGATATGGTTTGGACTCATTATTGTTTTAATTAATTGTCAAATATGGTATAATTTTTTGATATAATTCCTCATAAATCAATCTAATATTTTTAATCTCTTCCAAATCCTTAATGTAACCTGCTTCATTTCTGTGAGTTACAATTGATTTTGCGACATAAAACTCAATATATGGATGTTTTATCATTTCTTTAATTGAAGCCTTATTGACATCAATCTTTTGAAATGAATCATCATTGACA
>DAOVYU010000126.1 GCA_030635465.1 Bacteroidales bacterium
GGATTTGGCCTTTCTTTATGAAGCAATATTGTATGAACACCTGTATCATATTCAGCAACAGATGGTACGTGAGGATGCATCAAATGGGCTAAAAAATGCATGGGTTCATTATATTGAAATAATAACCTGACCGGACCGCTTTCATACCCATTGATTTCAAGTAAATTACTTATAATCGATTTTAAATGGATTTTGCTATAGCTCAGAGGTTTATTTATTAGCAAAAAGGAATTCTTGAGTCGATCATAGTAATCATCAAAAAAAAGAGGCACTCTTTCTTCAACTCTGATAACTTCATATATAACGGATGGCCCTTCAAATATCTCAGCATTCCATTCAGATATTGGTTTGGATTCTCCATCCAAAATAAACATATGACCAATAAAATCAACCATTGCTTTTTGCAATTAAAAATATCATTCGGAGCTATCTCTATCTTTATTACTAATATTCAAATCCTTTGACTTAGAATTGGGTTTGAATAAAAAAAGCAAGTCAACTGACTTGCTTCTACTTATTCATAACAAACTTTATTATTGGTTCAGCATGACTGGCATCACCAACATTAATATATCTTCATCTTTATTATCATCATCAATAGGCAATAAAATTCCTGCCCGGTTTGGAGCTGACATTTCAATTTTAATGGCTTCAGAATCGAGGTTATTGAGCATATCCAATAAAAACTTTGAATTGAAACCAATTTCCATATCATCACCATTATAACTACAGGTTAGTCTTTCTTTAGCTTCGTTGGCATAATCAATATCTTCAGCCGAAAGTGTCAGTTCCTTTCCACTTACTTTTAAACGTACCTGGTTAGTCGACTGGTTGGCATATAAAGCTACCCGTTTGATGGAATTTATAAATGGGATTCTGTCAACTGTAAGTGTGTTTGGATTGTCCTTAGGAATAACAGCATCATAATTGGGATACCTACCATCAATCAAACGACAAATAAGATTCACATTTCCGTAAGAAAAAGAGGCATTGGTTTGATCGTATTCAATCTTTACATCCAGGTCTTCCGGCAATACATTTTTAAGCTGATTTAACGGCTTTTTAGGCAAAATAAAAGATGCAGGAGTCTCAGTACCAGTATCGGTTCTTTTATAGCGTACCAGCTTGTGTGCATCTGTAGCAACAAATGTAACATCCTCTGGGGATAACTCACAAAAAATACCCGACATTACCGGCCTCAACTCATCGTTGCCAGCAGCAAATAAAGTTTTGGTAAATGCATTTTTCAACACATCTGATTTAAGGCTGATAGTTGTAGCCTCTTCAATTCCGGGAGTAACTGGAAACTCATCACTCTTATGTCCTGATAATTTAAATTTACCTTCACCTGCCGAAATTTCAATTCCAAGTGTTTCCTTATCAATGGTTACCGTTATGGGAACATCTGCAAAAGTTTTAAGGGTATCCAGCAACAATTTAGCTGGGATAGTTACAACTCCAGGATCTTCAGCCATATCTAAATCAACAACTACGGTCATGGTCGTTTCCAGATCAGAAGCAGTAATTTGCAAGGTCTTATCCTTTAACTCAAATAAAAAATCATCCAGGATCGGCAAAGTATTACTTGGATTAATAACACCACTTATTAGCTGTAAGTTCTTCAGCAATACGGTACTAGATACAATAAACTTCATATACTATTTTTTTCTTTTTAAGAACATAAATAACATTGTAAAAATATTAAATTTTTTGATTGGTAGACGAGAATAGAAAAATTGTTTTCTTAACAACTTGCGAACAACTTAAATGCATTAATTGTTTTTCGAAACCGAGTGGAAGGAAAATAAAAAAACCGGAGAAGAAATCTGGAAATCTCCCCCGGCTTGACAATTACATTTACTAACCTAAACATTAATCATCTGATGATGATGTACCGTAGTCGATGACATCAACCACAGCTTTTTGGGTGTTTTTTTTCTGGTCAATCCTATTTCTGTTGGCTATTCTTTCTACCTCGAAATCGATTACTAAATTATTCACAACTTGTAAATTGTATAAAGCATCATATCCCATAGTGGAAGCATTTACAAAATGTCTTTCAGCCACATCAAATTGATCTTTATAACAAGCCAGGATACCTCTGTTATTTTCTATACTTCCATTATCTTCAGATATGAGAGAAGCTTGAAATAAGTAACAATCAGCCTGTCCAAGACTAGCTACATGTATTGCAGATACTGCTGCATTGTTATATGCTCTCCAATCCCTGTCGATATGAATAAAAGCTGCATTATAAATAACTAATTTATCTTCTGGTCTAAAAGCAAGACTTGCAGCATATAATAATTCTTCGTAAGAAAGTTCATCAGGAGTTGTCAATGCCAATTCTAAAATTTCCAGGTCTGATCTACTTGTTTCAATATTCCTAGCCTGCATTACCGACTCTCTCAGATAAAATAATGCTTCTTGTCTATTGGCATTGTTTGCTTCCATGAATGCATTTAATTGCTTATCAATATCAAAGTTAATTTGAATAAGATCTTCAACCTCTTCATTTTCGGCTACAGTATTGGAAGCATATTCTACGGTTTCAACCATCTGAGGTATTGAAATGGCATTATCAGTATTAAAGTTTATTTCAAGTTCTTCATCAAAAGCTGTAATCCCAGCCATATCAGTATAAGCTATTGTTTGAATTTGCTCAGTAATTATAAACGTAGGTTTATCAATAGTTAAATTAATTTCCAATTCAGATTCTTCAACTTCAGTATTCATAGCATAAGATGTTCCTGCATAAATCTGATCAATCTGTGGTATAACATTTACGTCTAGTTTATCAATATCAAAATTCAATTCCAGTATTTCTTCATCAATATTTGAATCATTAAAAGCAACTAAATTTATACTAACCTGGTCAGCTAACATTATTGGCTTAAACTTATCAATTGTGAAATTCAGCTCAAGATCAAATTCTTCAGGTTCAGTATTTATGGCCAATTCAGTCATGTCAATTGTATAAACCTGAGGTATGATATTTATAGATGGCTCATCTATTTCAAAATTCAATTCTAAAAATTCATCAGTAATAATATCATTATAAGCAATGGCGGTAATATTAACCGGGTTAACCAGATTAGCAGGAATGATACGATCACTATTATAATTCACTTCTATTTCTGATTCATCAGGATAAGCATCCATTGCAAATGCATTTGAATACACAGAACAGAACACATATAATGAGAACATTTTAACGTAAACAATTGTAATTGTAAGTTCCAGTTCATTTTCAAAAAATTGAATATCATTGGAAGTACTTGCATAAAAAATAGGTTCGATAATTGATGCAATCTGAACTGTTGGTTTGTCAACTGTAAAATCCAATTCTAAATCTTCTTCGATAATTACATCATTAAATGCAATCGAGCCTATATTCACAGGGCTAATTAATTCAACCGGAATAATTTGATCATTAGAAGTAGAGATATCCAACATTAATTCTACAGGCTCTGTACTAAATACATACCCGGTTATATATACAGGTTCTACTACTTTTAAAATATTAATTTCAGGTTGATCCACTTCATAATTAATTTCCAGATCTGTTTCAAATTCAATATCGTTTACAGCTAAGTTTTCTTTATAAATTGGAGCAATTAATGGTGCTACTTCGACTGGTGATTTATCAGCAGCATAATTAATTTCCAATTCTTGTTCATCAATTGTTATATCATTAAATGCAATTAAACTCAAATTAACCGGGTAAATTAACTCAATAGGTTCAACTTGATCAAGCTCAAAGTTTAACTCAATATCATTTTCTTCTAGTTCTGTATTTAAAGCAAATTCATTTACATAAACAGGTTGAACTATGCCAATTGCATTGATAACCCTTTTATCTATTTCAAAATTGATCTCTATTTCACTGTCCAGGTCTTCCATATTGAAAGCATAACTTTCAACTTTTACTATATTTACCAGTGGAAGTATTTCGATGGGCTTTTTATCAATATCAAAATTCAATTCTAATTGATCTTCATCAATTGTTATGTCATTAAAAGCAACGTAAGTCATATCAACAGGAGTAACTAAATCTAAAGGATTAACCTGATCTATTGAAAAGTTAAGTTCCAGATCAGTTTCTTCAGGTTCAGTTGCAAAAGCAAATTCGTTTATAGAAATTGACTCTACAAGGTCAAGAATTTGAATAGCAGGAATATCAATCATGAAATTAAGTTCTAATTCAGTCTCTATTGGCTCATTATTTGCCAGCATAATTCCATCGGTTGAAATTTGTGCAATTAATTCAACTGGTTTTATAGAAACAGCTTTTGTAGTAGTGGATGATTCACTTGCAAGTTCTGGTTTATAAGTTCTCTTGTCAACAATTTCGATAGGAATATTTTCCTGAATAACAGGTTTTACATTAATTGCCGCTGCCATCAAAGTATTATTATGGAAAGCTGTCATTAAATTTTCAGCAAAAGCCAATTGTGTTTTAGGTACTTCGTAGGTAGCTTGGTTATTAGTAATGGCCATGATTTGACTGGTAAAGTCAACAATGGTGTCAGCTTTTATAACAAGCTCTCTAAAATCAGTAAAAACAATACTAGATTCTTCCAATGAACCAGAAACTGATGCAGTTTGTAATCTACCAGCTTGCAATTTTAATTTTTCAAGTTCTTTATTTTTTGTTTTAATTTGACGACCCAAGTTCCATGCAATATTATCAGCTATCTCCGCCCTCTTATTCAACTGGCAAACCTCCACTTTTAATTCAATGGCTTTCGAAAGAGAAGTTTTAAATTGACTTTCATTCTCAATCTTCACAATCATAGATATACTTTCATCAAAACGACTTTCAAGAGCTTTAGCCTCATCTGCTTTTCTTTTGGAAATAGCATTGGCACGATCGCGTTTATTAGTAATGTCACGAATTAATTTCTTTGTTTTTGCAATTACGAGGTAAGCACTATCAGCCATATTATGTGCCCTGGTCCTGTCAGCCATCATATTGTCAGCTTTTTGTGAAGCTGCTGATTGAGTTTGAGCTATTGTTTGCTGAGTTGCAGTTACTTTCTTTTCATGTGCGGCTTTATAGGCAGCAACTTTTGAATTTACCTGGGAAGATTGAGTATTTTGATTTGAAGCAGCTTGTTTTTGAGCAAAGATCTCTTCAAGGTTGTTTTCCTGAGCTAATAACATTTCTTCATTAAATGGATTATCAACCAGCTTAATATTAAACAC
>DAOVYU010000332.1 GCA_030635465.1 Bacteroidales bacterium
AGATGATAAAACCTTATGTAACTAATCCAGATAGGGAAATAGCCCTGCAAACCAAAATGTATTTTTCTGATAGCGGGCTTCTCAATATGTTAGGTCCGGTAAGCAGTGGGGCATTGTTTGAAAATACTCTGGCAAATCAATTGTCAACGAAGGGTGAGCTTCGATATTATGCGAAAAGAACCGGACAGGAAATCGATTTTATTTTGGATGGAATAAGGGCAATTGAAGTAAAGGAAACCCCAACAGCGCATGATTTAACGGTTTTAAAGAAACGTGCTGAAAATATAAATTTAAAGAGTTTTAACCTGGTTGGAAGAAACTTGCCGGGTACAGGATTTCAGGAGCTTTTATGGGGAGGGGCCATATACTAAATAATGCGAAATGGTAAATAAGGAAAAATGGAAAATAACGGGTGTGATTGCAACAATACTTATTGTGTTGTCGGTACCTCTTTATCTATTAAAAGCTACTTATTTTGATCAGGATCTAACCGCTGAATTAGAATTTGAACCCCAATTTGTAGGTAAAGAATCATGTATCGATTGTCATAAAATTGCATATGACCTCTGGACTGGTTCTGATCATGACCTGGCTATGGATTATGCCAATGACTCAACTGTACGAGGTGATTTTGAGAATGCTGAGTTTGAATACAAAGGACAAACCCATAAGTTTTATAAAAGAGACGATAAATATTATGTTTACACAGATGGCCCGGAAGGGATTATGCAGGAATTTGAAGTAAAATATACTTTTGGTGCACATCCCTTACAGCAATACCTGGTTGAATTTGATGGTGGAAGATTGCAAACCCTGGCCCTCACCTGGGATACCATATCCAAAGCCTGGTATCATATGGAAGAGGCTGTTTATCCTGAAGATGATGTTCATGCTTCTAATTGGTTACACTGGACCAACCAGGCTCAAAACTGGAATGGCATGTGTGCTGATTGCCACTCTACAAATCTGAAAAAGGGATTTGATATCAATACTGATACCTTCAATACCACATGGTCGGAAATAGATGTAAGCTGCGAAGCCTGCCATGGACCTTCATCAGAACATATTAAATGGGCTAATTTGCCGGAAATGGCCCGACCACAAAATACCAATACTGGTTTGATTGTACAGACAAGTGATATCGATAATCGCCGTTATGTGGACTTATGTGCCCGCTGTCATTCACGAAGAAGTTCTTTACGTGACTATGATTTTGACTGGACCGATTTATTGGACCATATGATCCCCGAACTACCAAACGAACCGATGTACTATTCGGATGGTCAAATCCTGGAAGAAGATTATGTTTACGGATCGTTTACCCAGAGTCGCATGTACATGGAAGATGTTATGTGCAATGATTGCCACAATGTTCATAGTGGTAAACTTGTTTTGGATGGAAACACCCTTTGCCTTCAATGTCATCGGTCGGATGTTTATGAAACCTATAATCATCATTTTCATAAATACAAAGGAGAAAGTAGTTTAAAAGTAATTGATGAATTTGGAAAAGAAAGTAAAGTAGGAGATGGGGCGCAATGTATCAATTGCCATATGCCCGGTCGGTATTATATGGGTGTTGATTATCGTCGGGATCATAGTTTCAGGGTACCCCGACCTGATCTTTCTGATCAATTAGGAACTCCCAATGCATGTACTCAATGTCATGCAAACGAAAGTAATGTTTGGGCAAGCAATTACCTGAGAAAATGGTATGGTGAAAGTACCAATCCGCATTATGGAATTGCCCTGGCTGCCGGAGCACAAATGCAAGAAGGTGCATTTGCAAACCTGGTTAAACTGACAAAGGATGACCTGTATCCAGTTATTATCAGAGCTACCGCGCTTTCAATTCTTGGTGGAAATTATCCGGATAGTAGTAAAATGGTTTTTAAAAACAGCTTAAAAGATATCGAATCCTTAATCCGTTATACTGCACTCCATCATTATCCATTTACAGGACTTGATGATATAAATGATATAATTCCCCTGCTGAATGATCCGGTCAGGGCTGTTCGTTTTGAAGCTGCTATTAGTTTGTCGGTTGTACCTGTAGATCAATTTCCTTCAAAAAGTAAGCATGCCTTGGATGAAGCCTTATTGGAATACAAAGAAGCTATGGAGTATTCAGCGGATTTTTCGGCTAGCAGGCATAATTTAGGAAATTTCTACAGCAATATTGGTGATCCCAATGCTGCTATCGAACAATATAAAGCAGCCATCAAAATAGATGATCTTTTCTATCCAGCTAAAGTAAATCTGGCAATGATATATAACCAGATGGGGGAAATGAGAAAGCTGAAATATTGTTAAAGGATGTAGTGGAAAATCATCCTGAAATTCAAGATGTTTATTATTCATTGGGTTTATTGCTGGCAGAAATGCAAAAATATGATGAAGCTATTATTTATCTTAAGCAAGCAGGTAGGTTAATGCCGGATCGGGCGCGTGTATTCTATAACCTGGGATTGATCTATCAATATCAAAATGAAAAAGACAAAGCTGAAAAGGCTTTAAAACAAACATTAACTATTGAACCGGATAATTTTGATTTTTTATTTGCATTAGCTGATTTTTACATCAAAACCAATCAATTTGAAAAAGCAAAACCCATTGCTCAAAAGCTTGCCGATTTGTATCCTGAGAGTACAGTAGGAAATGATATTTTGAGAATGATCCAACAATAATAATCTTTCGGATTTCCCTTCCCTATTGCTGGGTTCTATATTGGCCATGCAATAAATTTTAACATATGGGGTGTTTAATGGAATATTTATTTTACTATCACCAATTTCTTAGTAACCATTTGCTTGCCTGCAGTTAATTTGCAGAAATAAATGCCTACAGGTAGATTTTCAGGGTTCCAATATAACTGATGCACTCCTTTTTCTTCTTCATTTTTAATAAGGTTGGCAATATGATTCCCTTTTAAATCAAAAAGGTCCAAACTAATCAGGCACTTCTTGTCAATGTTATAATTGATATAAGTTCTATTTCTTACAGGATTTGGATAAATTGCAATACTCATATTATTGGATTCGGATTTGATGGGTTTTATCCCAACTGTTTCTGACGTCCCTTTATTTAAAATTAATCCCCAGTTACCCGAAATCCAACATCTTGAATTATTTGTGCATACTGCAAAA
>DAOVYU010000066.1 GCA_030635465.1 Bacteroidales bacterium
TAACCATAATTCACATAATAGGCCAATAGTAATAGTTTTTCATGGCTTATAACTATTTTTCATACTTTTGATAATTATATTTCATAAGAAGCTATGGTTACTAATAAATATTCACAAGAAATAACTACTTTTCATAATAGGACTGCACCTGAACCAGGAGCACTTGCTGGTTATGGTGCTCTAATAGCTGGTCATTCTCTTAAAGCTCCAATTCCTGATAAACTAGCTCTGATTAGTGAAAAGCATAAAAAATATTCAACTGATACCTGGAATATATATACACCCCGGCATGCACCAGTAAATACACTTGCTGATCATCTTACTTTTGCATTGAAATATGAAGGAGTTGATCTGAATATATTAAAGTCCTTATTCTCCTCTATTCCGGCAAAAGAAATAAAAGGTATAGTAGAAAATGAGCCTACAGGTCAATATACCCGGAGAATATGGTTTTTCTATGAATGGTTAATGGAAAAGAAACTCGATCTCCCTGACTTGAAAACCGGGAATTATGTTGATGCAATAGATGCAAAACTGCAATATTCAGGGCCTTCAAAAAACTCTCCGCGCCATCGGGTGAGAGATAATCTTCCAGGTATGAAAGACTTCTGCCCTCTCATTAGGCGTACAAACGTTCTAGACGCCTATAGTGATTCTAAATTGAATGAAAAGATTGAAGGATCATTAAGTCCAATACACAGAGATGTGCTAATGCGTGCTGCCGCTTTTCTGTTATTGAAGGATTCGAAAGCATCATATGCAATTGAAGGAGAAAGTCCACCTCAAAATAGAATGCAAAGATGGGGTAAAGCAATAGGTCAGGCTGGAAATAATGAGTTAACACAAGATGAATTATTGCGTCTTCAGCAAATAGTAATTGAAAATGCCAGATTTATAAAACTTGGATGGCGAGAGCAAGGTGGATTTGTTGGAGAACATGATAGGGCTCATGGAATTCCAATTCCTGATCATATTTCAGCAAAATGGCAGGACTTAGATATATTAATAGATGGGTTGATAGATACAAATTTAAAACTTCAAAACTCAGAATTCGATCCTGTATTAACCGCTGCGATTATTGCATTTGGATTTGTTTTAATACATCCATTTGCTGATGGAAATGGACGTATCCACCGGTATTTGATACATCATGTATTAGCTAAAAAAGGGTTTGCTAAAAATAACCTGATATTTCCTGTTTCAGCTGCTATATTACAACGAATTCCAGAATATAAAGAAATATTTGATAAGTATTCTTCAACCAGGATTGATTTAATAGAATGGAAACCAACTCCCGATAATAATGTTGAAGTATTAAATGATACAATTGACTTTTACAGGTATTTTGATGCCACAAATATGGCTGAGTTTCTTTATAGTTGTGTTGAGCAAACTATTTATGAAATTATCCCCAGTGAAGTAGAATATTTGCATAAATACGATAAATTCAAATTTCAATTAGAGCAAATATTTGACATGCCAGATAAAATGATTGCATTAGTAGTCAGGTTTCTTGAACAAGGTAAAGGTAAATTATCCAAAAGAGCCAGAGAAAAGGAATTCGATATGCTTGGCGAGGATGAAATTGTGCAAATAGAAATGATTTATTCAAACATATTCATATAATTATATTAAAAAACAAATCACATTATTTTACTCATAGTGTTTCTTGAATTCACTTATACTTTATAAGCGGCTGTAAGGTCTTAAAACTAACAGTTTAAATGAATTTATTTATAAATAAGCGACACCCTGCCATCCGATGCCAGTAATTCAACGGGGATTCCTCCGCCTCTCACAGTTCCCTGGATCAGGTGTTCTTCTGTTTTACCTGAAAAGTCAACCAGTGGTATATTGAGGTTACTACCTTTTAATTTTACGTTAAAGCTTAATCCATCAGGAATGGTCACATCTATATTTCCATCGCTGGTAAGCACCGAAAGTTTATTTTTTAATTTCAATAAATTGCCTTCGATATCACCGTCAGAAGTTTGTGCGCTTACTGATCCAGAGCAATCAGTAAAAGAAATATCTCCATCGGAAGTGCGTGCATTTATGGTTCCCGTGATATTTAATAAATTGACATCCCCATCGCTGGTAACAAATTTTGTTTCACCCTCTACATTTTCAGCTTTAACATCTCCATCGCTGGTTTCCAGATTTGTATTTCCTGTAACATCATAAATTTCAACATCTCCATCAGAGGTTGTACAACTGATATTGCCATTGATTTTTGCAGCAAAAACATCCCCATCGCTGGTTATACACCTCTGATCTGCATTTAATCCTTTTATTAAAATATTACCATCGGATGAGCGAAGATCGCAACTAGTCTCAACTGGGGTGTATATTTCGCAGGAAACATTGTAAGAGTTTTCCCATCCTTTCCAGTTGTTATTATTTCTGTGTTTGATTGTGACTTCAAGGTTATCTGGATAAATGTTAATGATTAAGGAAACAAATTCATCCAGTTCTTCTTTGGATATTTTTTGAAGACTGTTTCCCTTTTTAACTATGAAGTAAACTTCTGTTTTATCGGTTTCCGAAGGAAACACATTGATAAAACCATCACTTACTGAAACTTTTAAGGTTGCTGGTGTTGTTAAATTGTAAGATTCTTTAAATGAATAATCATTTTTCTGGGCAAATGTGTAAATGCTAAAAAGCAGGCATAGCCCTGTAATTAAACTGGTGGTTTTCATTTTTTTTTAACGTTTTAGGTTATACATTTATACAAATGTATGACGGTCAAAAAATTGGGATGTTACAATATTTCTAAAATAATTATGCTAGAAGTTATTTTTAATGATATGAAGGACATTCTGTTTAATTTCTTCGTTTGAAGGATTCAGTTCCCTGGTAGTGAAATTACCGTTTTTGATATCAATACGATTGTATACCTGTAAGTATAAGTTGTAGATAACTTTAAGGCTGAGAAGATATCTTTTATTTAAGAATGGGGCAATTTTTTCAATGGCTTTTTCTGTTTCCAATCTATGTTGCTCAGCTTGATCCATATACCAAACAATTACCTGCCGGAAATTATTTGTGATAGCCGATCCATTTGCCATTTTTTTTAAATCGTTGGGTGTAAGACTGTTGTTCTGTAAAATATCCTTAGCGAAATAATTCAGGTTGTTTTGCTGATCAATCTGAAAATCACGAATGATATGGACCAGGTAACTAAAAATAGCACAAGGTCTTGCAATAGCCCTCAAGTCCATTGAAGGATCAATATATTCATTCAGTTCATTATTTAGGCAACACAGATGTACAAATACCGATGCTGGAGCTACGGAAGCTCCTTCGGAATAATTTATAAAATCATCGAATGTATCAAATCCTTCATGGTTGATATCATAGATCATAGATTTGGCAAATACCTGAAACAAATGAATGGGAATTTGATAGTCTTTTACAGTTTGAACCACTTTTTCGAAAAAAGGATCATTCGAAGCTTTTCCATTCAGGCATGTGATCCATTCATTTACCTGATCAGTATATATTTGCTTTTCACAATCTGAAAGGGATTTAACGTCTGCTTTTCGGTCATCAACCAGGTCATCAATTTTGCGCATAAACTGATAACAGACTTTGGCTGCCAGGTACCTGTCTTCTTCCCAGAATTTTGCTGCAATTAAAATGTTAGGGTGTTTATTGATCTTGGTGAAGTCAATTTGAGCAATGATGTCTGATGGATTAAAAGTATTTGTATGCATATACATGAGTAAACAATTAGCTGTTGTATTTTAGTATTTTTTCAGTTGTTAATTTTGCAGAAAGTAATACCATGGGTATTCCATTTCCGGGATGAGTACTGCCGCCAACAAAGAATAAGTTTTTATATTTTTTGTGTTGATTGTGTGGCCGCATATATCCCATTTGCATGAGGTTATGGCTTAAACTTCCAAATACTGATCCCTTCGAAAGATTAAATATTGTCATCCATGACTTGGGGTTGTAGCATATTTCAAATTTAATATGCTGATCAATATCTTTCATCCCTTCTTTTTTTAGCCTTTTAATAACCGATTCTCGAGCATGGTTTTGTAAAACATTCCAATTTTGTTCTTCATCGTTGATATGACCAACCGGAACTATGATTGATAGTGTGTCTTCATTTTCTGGTGCTGCAGATTTATCTGTTCTGCAGGGTGCATGAACATAAAAGCTGGGATCGGAGGGGAGTGTGAGATCAGTAAAAACAGCATCTATATTTTCCTTATAGTTTTTGGAGACAAATACATTGTGTTGTTTTAATGAATGATAGGTTTTGTCCAGTCCCCAGTGAAACATAAATGCAGAACAGGTATAGTCTAGTTTTTTAATGCGATTGATGGTTTTGTTTTTGGGAAGTAGTTTTTCATAAACATAAGGTAGGTCTGCATTGGAAATAACAATGTCGGCTTCATGAAAACTATCATTATTTAATGTGATCCCGGTAACTTTTTTTTCTACTACATTTATTTTTTTAACTGAAGTGTTATAAACGATCTCGACATTATGTTCAGTAGCAATGGATAAGAGATTCTGAATGATTTGTTGCATACCTCCTTTCGGGAACCATACGCCATCTGTAAGCTCAAGAAAAGGTAACATAGAAAAAATGGCCGATGCTTTAAAAGGATTCTGTCCCACATAAATATTTTGAAAGGTAAATACGACCCTTAATATTTCACTTTTAAAATAGTGGCTGGTATGTTTGTAATGATTTTTAAATGCTTTCATCTTGAACAGAAGAAGCAAATTTTTAATGCTGAAAAACTGCAGGGCATTATAATAATTCCGGTCTATGATGTGTTTCATGGAAAGCTGATAAGTTTCATAGCTTTCAGTCATATATTTTAAGAAGTTATTATAGCATCCTGGTTCAATAGCCTCCAGTTGTTTTTGAAGTTTTGATAGATCGGAAGAAAACAATACCTCTTTATTTTCAGGGAATTTAATACTGTAAATGGGATCCATGCGGATCAGATCAAGTTCTTTATATAAATCCCTGCCTAAAGATTGATAAGTTTTTTCATAAATATCTGTCATCATCAACAAGGTAGCACCAATATCAAAACGATGGCCATTTTTAGTAATATTGCCACACCGGCCTCCCGCATAACTATTTTTTTCAAATATTTTAACTTGATATCCTTTTTGAGCCAAACGAATAGCTGTGGTAATACCGCCAACTCCGGATCCGATAATAATGACTTTTTTAGGGCCAGACATAAGACTAGGTTTAAAATGGTCTGCAAATCTAAAATAAGAATGATTGATTATAAAACTTTAAATGTTAAGATTTATAATATATTTTCATTTTAAATAACGACAAATAAGGAAAGTAAGGGTTGCAACAAATCAATTGAAGTTTTTGGATTGAGTTTATAGCCACGAAGGCTCGAAGTCACAAATTAACCACAAAGTTATGGCTAACATATTTTAGCTATTAAATCGTCGGATTCCGTATTTTATTTTTGGCACATTAAAATTGATTAAAAATCCAAGCCTTTTACCGGTTAATCTTAGATGACTTAAGATTTGTGCTTCCCAGACTGGATTAACTGTTTCCAAAGCTTTTAATTCACATATTATGCAGTCTTCAACAATGACATCTATCCTTAAGCCTTCATCAAATGTAAGATTATCATATACAATTGGAATATTTACTTGCCTTGCATATTCAAGTCCTCTTTTATTCAATTCGTGACAAAAACATACTTCATAGACTTTTTCCAACAATCCGGGACCTAAATTCTGATGAACAGTGAAGGCAGAATCAACAACTAGCCTTGCTATCTTTTCGATAGACTCTGGTATAGGTTTGTATCCTTCTTTGTGAATCTTAGAGTTTTCGTGACTTGGTGGCATACTTAAGGTTTTGAAACCTAAAGATAATAAAATAATTATTCGCCAGAGCCAGGTCTTAGAGGATTTTCGGTATTATGGCTTTTCTTTTTTTAGGATAATCCTCAAAATGACTTTTATACCATTTGTGATGATCAAGAGCACGGGGAATCAGGTTTGCAAAAGTCCACACGAAGAAGGACAACGACGGTAAACACCAGGTCATCAGAGTAAAACCTCCCCATTCAATCAGTTCACCTAAAAAATTTGGACAAGAAACATATCGGAACAATCCACCAAAAGGAATTTTGTATCCATTGATGCTGCTTTTCCTTAGCCGAATAAGTAGGCGGTCGTGGTATTGATTGATTAGAAATCCAATTATAAACAAACAAACCCCCGTGATAAACCTCCAGTCGGTTTTCCAATCTTCCGGGTATCCTTCTGACATATATCCAAACCAATACCCATTTAATGCTCCATTCACCAGGTTAAAGAAAAAAGCAAAAGTCATGATCACAACTGGCATTTTTTTCCCTTTCGTATAAATTCTTAAAGGGAATATTAGACTTCTGTGTAAATAATGAATGGACCATAATATAAGTGCAGCAAGAAGAATATATTCGGGCCAGCCACGACCTTTGAGAATCAAAAAAACAAATGAGAAAAGGGCTGGAAATTCCATAATAAACCA
>DAOVYU010000365.1 GCA_030635465.1 Bacteroidales bacterium
ACATTACGAGTCCGATAACTATTGCAACAATAATTACACTAGTAATTTTGATTTTAATAGCAGTTATTGTCCACCAATATGGTGATTTTGGTATGTTTAGTTATTTAATATAGGTTGGTGAAATATTATGAAAATGGAATCGAAAAATAACTTGAAAATTGTATTGATTGTTGTTGGCCTATTTAGTATTAGTTTTATTTTGTTTTATTTCAAGGCTTTTGACGCGGCACTTTATTTTACAATCCTCGGCATTCCATTGTTTTTTATTGCCTTTGGTTATCAATACGTTAAAAATTTAAGAGGAGGGAGAACAGATCCGGCATTGGTACTAAAAACACAAGACACCGAAAAAATAGCGTATGAATTTAAAAGTATTAATTCAACAATCCAAAATTTAAAAGACAATTATGGTTTGGAATTAGACCAGATAGAGGATGATATCAAAACAATTGCAAATAAGGACTTGTCGTTAATAGGCATTGATATTACTGAAGCTGATGGGAATTATATTACAAGTTTGAATGAAAAATCCATTGAAAATACAGACATGGATAGTATTGAGAATGTTGCTAGAATAATTGAAGGGTTAAATAATCAGTTGAAAAACATAATATTGGATCATGCCGATACCGTATCTCAAAATTATATTTCAATGAAGGATGATTTGAAAAATGCAGGATACAACATTGGTTCACAAGATTCAGATATTCAAAATTTTATAAACAACAGAGTTAAAACAGACGATATTAATGATAATATTCGCTATATTGATAATTTAGCTTCAATTATAAGGAATATTATTAATTCATGTTTAAATGAAGTGGAAAATTTCAAACAAAAAGTCAGCGAATTGGATAAAGATGTGTCGGGTGTTGAATCAAATGTCGTGTTCATTAAGGAAAACATTGAAAGCAGGAATTATAGGGATGTCGAGAAAGGCGCCTCATCTCTAATCCAGATAATACAGGAACTTGAAACTTCCGCTGGAGGCGATTTTGAATCTAACAAAAATATTGTAATTTCCGCGATTGAAACCATAATCGGGGCAGTTGATGATAAGATTGACGATGAGAATACTAATCAATTACTAAAGTTAGAATCTGATGTGAAAAGTTTAGAATCTGCCTCAAAAATGGGTGAATTACAGCAGATTGAACCTCAGATAATACCAATTGCAATTAAAATTGTAGAAAGTATTTCTAAAACCATAACAGATAATGAACTGAAAATTGAAAAAGAAGATTTTCCAGAAGATTTTTACCCTTCCAGAGAATCATTTGAAAAAGAATGCGATGAATTGGTAAATGATTCAAATCTTGAATCTTTTTCATCGAATTTCTCAAAGCTTCTGAATACAATGTTACCAATTATGCAAAATAGTAACATAAAATCAAGAGTAAGTATCATTTATAAAAAAATAGAATCTCAGATTACAAAAGATCTTAAAACGAAGGGGATTGTCAAGGCAACTGATATAAAAGTCAAAAATCCGGATGAATTTTTAAAATTGTACAGCCAAATGCATCCAGAGGTATTGTATGACAGTATAAATAATACATTAAGTACTGAATTAAGTAGTTCTAGTTATAACATATCAGCAGCTGTTTTTGATAAAAACAACAAACCATTGGCTGGCGCTAATGTAATCTTAAAATTGGATAAAGAGATTATTAAAAAGGTCAAAACCAAAAAAGATGGAAATGCCATTCTTAAAGATATTAGTGGCGGGTCATATAAATTAGGTGTGAAACTTGACGGATTTAAAACCAGTGTCAAAAAGATTGAGTTGGGTGAAGACCAGACATTGGAAATCAAAATGCAAGAGAAACCATTTGGTGATTTATTGTGTAAAGAAAAGAAGGAAGCTTTGCAAAAATCATTGCCTAAATTCAATGATATAATCCAAAATGAGATTGACAAAAATAAATATTTAATGTCCACATTTGAATTCAAGATGAAACCAGAATTCATTCCATGTTTATTGTTCCTATGGTCCGAAAATAATGGAAATATTAAATTTATAAAAACCAAAAATGACTACATGTTATATGATGGCGATGAAGTTGCTAAGGAAATTGAATATTTTATAGAGGATATTGAAGCAGGAAAGAGTGAAAAAATATCTGATCTAACTGATGGTGGTTTATTATCCGTACCTTTACCAGTTGATGAAATCTTCACAATAATTGATACAATCAAAAGCGAGTCTGATTTTTATAAAGATCTAGAGTATGATAATAAAAGGATATGGAAGAGTGAATCGGCATTAAAGGAGTAGTTTTATGGAAGAGAGTATTAACATTGCAGAAAGGCCAGACGTTGGTGGTAGTGGTGCAGGTAGTCCACAGAATGTGGAAAAAAGGGATCAATTTACCAGATGGACAATCCTTGCTTCAGGGGAAGGCGCCGGAAGGGTTGCTTCACTTTACTTTACTAAAATGGTAAATGAGGCGATCGATAATCGGATTTTATTAATGAATAGTAATCGATCTGACATCATAAATACTTTAGAGGAATTGGATAAAAATGCAACATCCAATGAGGAAAAAGCCCTTATAGCCCAAATCAGACAGCGAAACATGCTGTTGTTTGGTGGTGGTGGTGCAGGAAATGTTTTCAAAGAAGGAGAGGAGTTTGCAAGACAGGATTTTGACACTAAAATCAGAAGACCAATTGAGGCGCTTGGTACTGCTGCCGGTGATGCGGTTTTGGATCTGGTGGCGCTTGGTGGGGGTACGGGAAATGGTAGTATTCCGTATATTATACATCAGATGAAAAATGGGACATCTGTAAGTCTTCAGAACAATCTGGGCAGTTTCAGTTAAAAGCTAAGGTGTAGTTTGGATAAGTTCCAACTGTTTTTTTAATACCTCATTTTCCCAGGTTATAAGCCCGCCTC
>DAOVYU010000171.1 GCA_030635465.1 Bacteroidales bacterium
ACCAGAAACAGGAATTTTATTTTCTGACAAACAACCCAATATTGTAGTTAAAGAATATGTTCAGAACGTAATTCGCAAGGAAGTTGAGGCATTGAAATTAAATGCTTCAGGAGTTGATCCTGAAATTCTGCAATCCATCAAAACAAAAATTAATCTTTTGACTATTAAGATCAATAAGGGTGGTGAAGAAGAAAGCAGTTCAACAGAACTTAGTATGGCAGTGGGTTTTATCAGTGGGTTGATTATTTATTTTTTCATTTTCATGTATGGTTCGCTCGTTATGCGTGGAGTGATTGAAGAAAAAACCAATCGTATAGTAGAGGTGATTGTATCATCGGTAAAGCCTTTTCAACTGATGATGGGTAAGATTGTTGGTGTAGCAATGGTCGGTTTAACTCAGTTTGCTTTATGGGTTATTTTTACATTGATTATTGTGTCAGTATATCTTTCTATCTTTTCAGCTGATTTAAATTCCTATCAATCGTCACAATTAAAATTAGGGGAAAATACCATTCCACAAACAGAAGCCATACAATCAAGTGATGTTAATGAATCTGCAATTGCAATTTTTGAGTCCATTCAAACCATCAACTTTGGTGTTTTGATTGGGGCTTTTATATTCTTTTTTATCGGAGGCTATTTACTTTATGGTGCTTTTTTTGCTGCTATCGGCTCTGCAGTTGATAGTGAAACCGATACACAACAATTTATGCTACCATTAACTGCCCCTTTGATTTTATCAATAGTCCTTGCTCAGTTTATAATGGTAAACCCTGATGGGCCGGCAGCATTCTGGTTATCTATTTTTCCATTGACATCACCGGTTATTATGATGATCCGGATTCCATTTGGTGTCCCATATTTTGATTTGGTATTATCAGTATCATTTTTAATACTTGGTTTTTTAGGAGCAACCTGGTTGGCTGCTAAAATTTACAGGACAGGTATACTGATGTACGGGAAAAAAATAAGTTATAAGGAGCTATGGAAATGGGTACGATATAAATAGTTGATTTCACTTTACAAAAATCACGTATTATCTTCCATATTCTTCAAAAAAATAGTTGCTTTCCTCCTACTATTACAGTTTTTTCTATTTTCAGAAAATATAGAGTATTGTACTAAGAGTTCTTAACCCAATTTTACCTTCGATCTATCATACTCAAATTGAACGCATTAAAATCATTTTTTTGATCGAAATATTTATTAACAATTTGATGTAAATTAATATTTATCAATAATTGCTTATTTAATTATGTTATCCTATATTTGCACCCTCAAAAATTTAAGGTAGATTTAATCAAAAAAGTAAGAAATGCAGAACAGAGGAGCTATTAAATTTTTTGCCATATTATTCGCACTTGTGTGTTTGTTTCAACTATCATTCACATTCATAACATCACGGGTTGCATCCAATGCAAAAGATTATGCAAATAGTGAAATTACAGCAAATTTAGCACAGGAACTTTCAGATGGTGATGAATTATTAAGAGGTCATTATCTTGATTCCATATCAAAAGCCAGAGAGACATATTACCTCGATTCCATGTCGAACCAGGTAGTATTCAATATTTTAATCCGTAAGTACACTTTTAAAGAGTGTAAAGAGCGTGAGATAAATCTTGGTCTCGACTTGAAAGGTGGAATGAACGTTACCCTGGAAGTTTCTATCGGTGATATTGTCCGTGGTCTTAGTGGAAGCAGCCAGAATCCAACTTTTCTGGAAGCCATGGCATTGACCTATGAAAAACAAAAAGATAGTCAAAAGGATTTTGTTACTCTATTTGGAGAATCCATAGAAGAAATTGATCCTAACTTCAGCCTGGCATCCATATTTTTATATGAATTCAGGGATAAGGGGATTGATGCTACATCATCAAATTCTGACGTCATTGATGTTATCAGAACAGAAACCGATGGTGCATTCGACAGAACTTTTAATATTTTACGTACCCGTATCGACAAATTTGGAGTTACCCAACCAAATGTACAGAAGATTGCAACTTCTAACAGGATATTAGTTGAGTTACCAGGTGTTAAAGATCCGGCACGTGTCAGGAAATTATTACAGGGAACAGCATCTCTTGAATTCTGGGAAACTTATAAATTCAATGAAGTATATCAATATTTTACTGATGCAAACACTCATTTGGCTGACATCTATTATGCAGATGAAGAAGTTGAAGTTGATGAAGAAGCTACTGAAGATTTGGTAGAAGAACTGGCTGAACCAGAAACACCTGCCGACTCAACTGAATTATCGCTGCTTGATCAATTGGAAAGTGATACCACTGATTTAGCAATGGATGATCAGAATTTTGAAGAATATGAAAAAAAGAATCCTTTATATGCAGTATTAAACCCTGCTTATGAGCAACGTCAAGGGCAATATTACCCCGGACAGTCTGCAACTGTCGGTTATGCAGCAATTAAAGATACTGCCAAGGTAAATAAGATGCTAAGGGAAACAAAAAACGTTTTCCCACGAGACATGAAGCTTGTATGGTTGAATGCTCCACGGGTTGAAGGTTCAGGAGTACTTGAATTATTAGCTATAAAAATTACCAACCGTGATCGGAAACCTGCAATGGGAGGTGAAGTGGTTACCAATGCCCGTCAGGATTATGATCAGAATGGACGTGTTGAAGTCACCATGTCTATGAATGCTGAAGGTGCCAAAACATGGAAAAGATTAACAGGTGAGAATATCGGAAACCAAATTGCAATTGTATTGGACGATTATGTATATTCTGCACCAAATGTAAACTCAGAAATCCCTAGTGGTCAGTCATCCATCTCTGGAGGAAATATGACTATTGAAGATGCTCAGGATTTAGCAAATATCCTGAAAGCTGGTAAACTTCCGGCACGTGCACGCATTGTCGAAGAAGCAGTGGTAGGACCTTCCCTGGGTAAAGAAGCAGTAAGTGCTGGTTTATGGTCATTTATTATTGCATTTACCCTCGTACTGATTTACATGGTTTTCTATTATAATCGTGCTGGTTTTATTGCTGATCTTGCTCTGGTAACCAATATATTCTTTTTATTTGGTGTGCTGGCTTCATTTGGAGCAGTACTAACATTACCTGGTATTGCAGGTATTGTACTTACACTTGGTATGGCTGTGGATGCTAACGTGATCATCTTTGAGCGAATCAAGGAAGAAATTAGAACTGGTAAAGGAATACGACTGGCTATCACTGATGGTTATAAAAATGCTTATTCAGCTATCATCGATGGTAACGTTACAACTTTGCTGACGGGTATAGTATTATATGTATTTGGATCAGGACCTGTACAAGGTTTTGCTACGACACTGATCATCGGTATCATCTCATCATTATTCTCTGCTATATTCATCTCTAGATTAATATTTACATGGGCACTGAATACTAATAAAACAGTCAACTTTGGAAATTCACTGACAAATAATGCATTTGCGAAAATTAATTTCAATTTTTTAAAAGCAAGAAAAATGGGGTATGTTATTTCCATAGCCATCATCACTCTTGGTATTGCATCACTTGCTATTAAAGGATTAAATTATGGTGTTGACTTTTCAGGAGGCCGAAGTTATACTGTAAGATTTGACCAATCTGTTCAAACGGATGAAATCAGAAAAGCATTAGCAACAGTATTTGTTGATGCAGATGGACAAGAAGTTACACCTGAAGTCAAAACCTTTGGTCCGGACAGACAGGTAAAAATTACCACTACATACTTAATAGATAATAATGAACCTGAAGTTGATTCAATCATTCAAAGTAAACTATACCAGGGATTGTTACCTTTTTATGTGAATCAGTCCATTCAATACAAGCGATTCAGTACTGATGTAGAAACTGAAGATAAATTGATCGGTATATTAAGTTCACAAAAAGTTGGACCAACCATTGCTGATGATATTAGAAACAGAGCGGTAATGGCGGTTGTATTTGCACTGATTGTTATCTTTATTTATATCGCAATCCGATTCCGTAAATGGCAATTTGGACTGGCTGGTGTTCTTGCTTTGTTCCATGATACCATAATTACGATCGGACTGTTCTCAATCTTCTATAACTTGTTACCATTTAACATGGAGATTGATCAGGCATTTATTGCAGCGATCCTGACCATCATTGGATATTCAATCAATGATACGGTAATTATATTTGACCGTATTCGTGAGTTTACCCACCTTCATCACAAACGCGATCTGGCTACCAATATTAATGAAGCTTTGAACTCCACTTTAGCAAGGACTTTCAATACTTCAGGAACAACTATCGTTGTATTGCTAACCATCTTTTTATTTGGTGGTGAAATTATTCGCGGATTCACATTTGCATTGCTTGTAGGTGTATTGGTTGGTACTTATTCATCATTGTTTGTAGCCAGCCCGATCGCTTATGATCTGATTAAGATCAAAAAAAGCAAAGAACCGGAAGTAGTTAAAACAAAGAAAAAGAAATAAATATTATATGGGAAATAAGAAAGTCTCTCCTAGGAGAGACTTTTTTTTATCTTTGCACCTGATACGGGCATGTTTAATTTTCTTTTATTCTTTAATATAAGCGGTGGAGAAATCCTTTTGATCATCATAGTGATCTACCTGGTGTTTGGCCC
>DAOVYU010000254.1 GCA_030635465.1 Bacteroidales bacterium
ACTTAATAATAAAAATGCTGACCAGAGAAACATAAATGCAAGCAGGGATGTAATGATATAATTCATCAATGAAAAATCAAAACTAAAATGAAATATGGTCATTATAGAAAAATAGGAGGCATAAGCTAAATATGCAGGTTCCAGTTTATCGTCCAAAAAATAGTAAGTGAATAAAAATAAATAAGGGGTTATAATGCCAGCAAGTGGAATGGTCCATTCTCTCCAGGAATACAATCGGTAAACAATAAATGTTAGCCAAATAAACAGGATAAAAAAGATGGAAGGAAAATAAAATAACGAAGAAATTCCTATTAATAATCCAATGTTAAATATTTGAAAAAACGCTTCTTCTTCCGTATATACCTGGAAAAGGTAAAATAAAATTAATACAGTTAATAAAGCAGGAATTGCACCTGGATGCAATGCTAATAAGCCAGGAGAATAACTCATGAGTACTATGTAAACCATAGCAGGAACCAGTGTGTTTTTTGGAACCAGATCAAATTTAGTGAGCGAATAGTTAAATACCATTGCCCCGGAAATAACCAACACCAGTGCTAATATAACATGAAGAAGTTGAATCCCCATCAAAAGACTTAACAACAAAGAATAACCGGGTGTGAGAGACGATTCTGTATCAACAGGAATAGCCGATGGATGAATGAATGCTCCTAACCATAAACCTATTGCTAGTAAAAACAATAAAATATATTGAAACAAATAACTCTTTCTGAAGAAATGTATTAACATGGATGACGAGTGTATTTTTAAATTTATTATGCCACTAAAATAAGCCCTTTAATTCATTAAATCTTTACCCAGATCTTTTCGATAGTATTTCCCATCAAAAGATATTTTGCTTGCATTTTTATACGATATATCCAATGCCTCTTTCATGGTTCGGCCAAATGAACTGATTGCAATTACGCGTCCTCCATTTGTTAAGATCTCATTTGATTCGGGATGAATTTTAGTACCAGCATGGAATAAAATACAATCATTTGTTTTACCTAACCCACTGATTAATTTGTTTTTAGGATAACTGCCCGGATAACCTCCTGAAACAAGAAAGATGGAAGTACAAAAGCGATCATCAAAAGTAATGTCTTTGTCCTGCAAATTACCATTACCTATTCCAATAAATAGCTCCATCAAATCACTCTTGATTCGAGGGATCACAGATTCAGCTTCAGGGTCTCCCATCCTTACATTGTACTCGATTACAAATGGATCTCCATCAACTTTGATCAGGCCAAAAAAGATAAATCCTTTGTAAATAATTCCTTCAGATTTTAATCCTTCAATGGTGGGGATAATTATCCTTTTTTCTACTTTTTTCATGAAAGCCTCATCAGCAAATGGAACAGGGCTAATAGAGCCCATACCACCTGTATTTAAACCGGTATCTCTTTCGCCAATTCGCTTATAATCTTTTGCCGAGGGTAATATTTTATATGATTGTCCATCAGTTAAAACAAATACAGAACACTCAATACCTGATAAAAATTCTTCGATTACCACTTTTTGTGAGGCTGAACCGAATTTTTCATTTATTATCATCTCTTCTAATTCAGCAACTGCTTCATCGTACGAGTCAATGATTAATACGCCTTTGCCTGCAGCCAATCCATCTGCCTTTAAAACGTAAGGTGGGTTTAAAGTTTTGAGGAATTCAGGTGCTTTATCAATATTCTGGTTATCGAAAGTTTGGTAACCTGCAGTAGGAATGCCATATTTATGCATAAAGTTTTTTGCAAAATCTTTACTACCTTCTAGTAAAGCTCCTTTTGTGGTTGGTCCAATAACGGGAATGTCCATCAATTCAGTATCAGCCAGGAAAAAATCGTGTATACCTTTAACCAAAGGAACTTCAGGACCAACAATTACCATTTGAATGTCTTTTGCCAAAACAAATTCTTTAATGGCTTTAAAATCGTTTACATCAATTTTTATGTTTTCTCCAACTTCTGATGTTCCTGCATTTCCAGGTGCAATATATAGTTGTGTAACAAGTGGACTTTGTGATAATTTCCATGCGAAAGCATGTTCTCTTCCCCCAGATCCAATAATTAATACTTTCATCTGTTTAATTTTTTTTATTTCACTGAAAATGAAGGGATAAAAATTCTTCATATTCAGCCCCGAAGGGATAACAATGTTAGTATTCGCATAAAAAATTTAATCATTCCCGATGTCCGCCTGGACAAGGTAAATTAATGCTTAAATTTATTTATGCTCATTTCATGTTAACTCTATTATAGTCGTTTAATATCTGCACCAATTGCCCTTAATCTTCCGTCAATGTTTTGGTATCCCCTGTCAATCTGATCAATGTTATCAATAATACTTGTCCCTTCAGCTGAAAGCGCAGCGATCAATAAAGCTACTCCTGCCCGAATATCTGGTGAGGTCATTCGTATACCCCTTAATGGATGTTGGCGATTTAAGCCAATGACTGTTGCTCTGTGCGGATCACACAAAATTATTTGTCCCCCCATATCTATCAGTTTATCAACAAAAAACAGCCTGCTTTCAAACATTTTCTGGTGGATCAATACACTACCTTTAGCCTGAATGGCTGTTACAAGTGTAATACTAATAAGGTCAGGTGTAAAGCCCGGCCATGGTGCATCAGCAATTGTCATGATGGAGCCATCCATGAATGTTTCAACCGAATATGATTCTTGTTCAGGAATAAATAAGTCATCGCCCCGTTTAATAATCTGAATTCCTAATCGTTTGAATACTTCAGGTATAAGACCCAAAGCTTCATAGTTTACGTTCTTAATGGTTAGTTCAGATTGGGTCATAGCAGCCATTCCAATAAAACTACCCACTTCAATCATATCAGGTAACATGGTATGTTCAGTACCACTGAGGCTATTAACTCCTTCGATGATGAGCAGATTTGAACCCACTCCTGATATTTTAGCTCCCATCCGGTTGAGCATGTTACAAAGCTGAAGTAAATATGGTTCACATGCTGCATTGAAAATGGTTGTTTTCCCTTTTGCCAAAACCGCAGCCATTACAATGTTTGCCGTTCCGGTAACGGAAGCTTCATCCAACAACATATAAGCCCCTTTCAAATTGCTGGCATCTAATTTATACAAATAGGCTTTTTCATCATAGTCAAGGTTGGCACCTAGTTTTTGTAATCCAATAAAATGTGTATCCAGCCTTCGACGACCAATTTTATCACCTCCGGGTTGAGGCATATAGGCCTTTTTAAATCGTGCCAGCAGTGGTCCGATAATCATAATTGAACCCCGTAAACTTCCTCCATTTTCAACAAAATCATCGGATTTCATATATTCCAGATCAATATGGTCGGCCTGGAAAGTATAAGTGCCTGGTTTTATTTTTTCGACAGTAACACCCATTTTGCCCAATAACGCAATTAGCTTATTAACATCCCGGATATCCGGAATGTTATTAATGGTTACTTTGTTAGGGGTTAGTAAAGTAGCACAAAGGATTTGTAGTGCCTCGTTTTTAGCTCCTTGTGGTAATATTTCGCCATGGAGTTTGTTGCCGCCTGTAATTTCGAATGAAGCCATAATTCAATTTATATTTTATAGCGATTAATTTTTTCGATTGTCAAGGCGAAAATAACCTATTTACAACAATGCTTTTTGAATCTGGCAGTGAAAATACCCACAGAAATCAAAAATTTGTTAACATCAACAAATTAGAAGATGCTAAATCAAATTGTAAATAATAATGAAGAAAATAGGGATGTACTAATAAAACAGGAATAATTGATTATTTCCTTCTCTTCTTATAGTGGGAAGACCTTTTCATATTTGTTGGCCTAACTACCTTTTTGTTCTTATTTCTGGCCAA
>DAOVYU010000217.1 GCA_030635465.1 Bacteroidales bacterium
GAATGATTGGAGGTGATGGGAATTCAGATCAAATCATAAATAATACAGATATTCCTTTATGGAAAAATCAAGCAGGTTCAAAAGGATACATTGATGCTGATTATAATTTAGATTCTCAAAGCAATAATATAGATAAAAATGATATCTGGTACTGGAATTATGGATCGGAATCCCAGGTTCCAGATTGATCCAGTTTTAGCCTAACTCTTTCCAAACTAAAGCACTGGAGCCCAGTACTGCTGCATCTCCCGGTGGTAGCTTTGAGGGAAGGACTTTCACTTTATTTTTATATATATTGAGTAGATGTTCTTCCATGTAATGGATTACCGGTTCAAAAATCAATTCACCAGCCTGTGCAAGGCCACCAAATAAAAATATGGCTTCAGGACTTGTATGAGCTACAGCATCGGCCAACTTAAGACCCAGGATATCACCCGTATAGTCAAAAGCTTCTTTAGCTATTACATCACCATCGCAAGCCGCTTTATCAATCATCTTTGCACTTAAATCCTCAAAGCTGACACTTCGCAATATACTGGGTTCATTCATTTCGGAAAGTAATTCAAAGACAGTTCGTTTAATCCCTGGTGCAGAAGTATAAGTCTCCAGACATCCTCTTCTACCACAACCACAATCCCTGCCATTGGGATCAACAATGGTATGTCCCATTTCTCCGGCAAAGCCATCATGTCCATATACCATTTCGCCATTAACCACAATGCCACTTCCAACTCCGGTTCCTAAAGTGATCATAATAAAATCCTTCATTCCCTTAGCACCTCCGAAAATCATCTCCCCTATTGCCGCAGCATTTGCATCATTGGTTAAAACAATGACCTCATATTCAAACCTCTCTTTTAAAAAGTCAACAACTGGGACAACTCCTTTGAAATTAAGATTTGGAGCAAATTCAATGGTACCATTGTAATAATTACCATTGGGCGCACCTACACCAATTCCAATGATTTCTACCTTACCTTTCAAAGGCTCAATGGTTTCTTTGATTAAATCTACCAATGCAGTCATATATGAATGATAATCAGCCTTGGTTTTTGTAGGCATCGAATTTCTCTTTAATATGTTACCATCCAAGTCAACTATACCAAGGATGGTATTTGTTCCTCCAATATCGATTCCAATTGCAGCTTTCTTCATGTTAAATTTTATATGATTTTAGTGTAACGATTAAAATATAAACAACAGCCAATAAAGGTATAATAAATCCTATTAAAACAGATGTCAAATCAGCTACATATCCCATCAAAGGTGGAATAAAAGCTCCTCCCACAATGGCAGTCACCATCAAACCACTCAATTCATTTGACCGATCAGGCATTTTATCCACTGTAATGGAAAAAATCAATGGAAAAATGTTTGCAAATCCCAAACCTATCAATACAATACTGATAAATGTAATGGTTTGGTCGCCTGTAAACATTAAAGCAAGACCTAATAGAGACATGATTACTGTGATCAATAAAAACAAAGCTGGTTTCAAATACCTTAAAATAATTCCCCCTGTAAATCTTCCAATCAATATGGGTAAAAAGAATAATGCCCATGCTATCCACAATCCGAACTCTTCAATTCCAAATTTCTCTTTTAATAAAATTGGGACACCTGAACTCATTGATACTTCTGCTCCTACATAGAAAAATATGCCCATCACCATCATCAATACATATTTATCCTTTAATAACAATAAGCATGATCTAAACGATGCAGCTTGTCTGGAATGATCAACCTTTTCTTCAAATTTCACTGCATTAAACCAAAACAGATTGATCAGGATTAAAATGGAGTAAATCGGAAATAGTATGGACCAACCAAGATTAAAAAACTGCACTGCGATAGGTGGTAACACAAAGCCCAGAGATGAACCAACCGCCTTTACTGCTTGTGCAAAAGATAAATTACTGGAGTATTTTCCTTCAGGCGAAACATCACGCATGATTGGGTTTCCAACCACCTGCAAAGTTGTGGCACCTGCTCCCAATAATAAAATAGCGAAAAGTAGTAAAACAAAATTACCTTGAGTCGCATCTTCAAAGCTAATAACAGGACCATACATGCCATTAATAATGGGAATTACCAGTCCGATAAAAGCAATAACCAACCCCAAATTCATTATAAACTTTTTACCTCTTTTATCCTGAAGCACACCGAGTGGAATTGACAGCAAACCAAACATGATAAATCCGGAGAGAGAAATCAACTGTGCCTGAAAATTTGTGAGACCAAATGACTCTTTTACAAGGCTTACCAAGGGTCCTACAGCATCTCCAAATCCCATACATAAAAATGCCAGGAAAATAGGCGCAGTTATTACAACATTAATTTTAGGTTTGATTTTATTCATTTTGATTATTTATTATTGTCCATTATATATATCATTCTCCATGGGGTTTCAAATCTGTTATCAACAGATACAGGTTGTTCTAAACCAGTAGCATATATTAAATTATATTCTGATTTCTCAGAGGTTCTTTTTTGTAACTTCATTGCTGGATAAGCATTCGAACCTAATTGAAAATAACCCAATTCATACCCTTTTTCTGAAATAAATGTAACAGGTAAATTAAGGGTATCATGATCTTCGATAGGAAATATGCCATTATTAATAGAATCGAGAATTGTATCTTTTCTTAGTACTTTGCTAAACGTATTGTTATACAGATCCAATTCGGTTATTTCGGTTACCTGCCTATTATCGATTATATTATTCAATAAGTACTTATAAGCTACAGCATTATCGTATACCCTAAAAACTATTTCCAATTGAATATCATTATAATCAGCCTTTTTCAGGCTAATATAAATTTCATTATAAATATCTAAAGGTGTTTCCAAACCAGAAATAACCTCCTCACTATTTTGTGAAGCGGTTCTAGATTCTATATTATTCACCATTAGCCTTTCATAAAAATTGATTGAATCATCTACAATAAAACCTAGCATAGACCAATCAATTAAGATATCGTTTTTATAATAAACCAGGTAATATGGCTCACCATCATTTAAACTAAAATAAAGATGAGTTTTTGAATCTGATGAGGGTATTATTGTTTCAAAATTATTATTTGAGTTTCTACAGGAAGAAATAAAGACTAAAATTATGATGCTTAAGAGTAAATTCCTGATCATCTTAATAATTGAAAATTAAGCATGTAAAATAATATAATGAATACAAATTAGAGTGTGCTATGTATTATATCAATATTGAATTGCCAATTATTCTTTACCTTTTAATGCATCTACAATAGCATCCATAAATTGTTGTCTTTTAAACGGCTTTGCTATATAGTCATCCATTCCAGCTTGAAAACACAATTCTTTGTCAGATTCCATAGCATAGGCTGTAAGCGCAATAATAGGAGTATGAATACCTTTTTTACTTTCTATTTCGCGGATAATTTTAGTAGCTTCATAACCATTCATTACTGGCATTTGAACATCCATTAAAATCAAGTCATAGGTATCTTTTTTATATTGTTCTACAGCTTGATCGCCATCATCAACCACAGTAATGTCCCAATCCTGTGTTTTTGTTAAAGCCTTTATTAAAAACTGATTGGCTTCATTGTCCTCTGCAAGTAAAATTTTAACCATTTTTGATCCTGATTTTTTTGACTCTTTTGTTTCAACTATATTTTCTTCGACCTTTAATTCACTACTTGTTTTTAATTGGAATGGAATGGTAATAATGAATCTGCTTCCCTTACCTGGCTCACTCTCCACCTTGATATTACCCTGTAATAAATCCAGTAGTTTTTTAGTAATTGTAAGTCCTAGTCCTGTGCCCTTAATTTTTTTTGTTAAGTAATAGTCAAGTTGATTAAATTCATCAAATATCTTATCCAGTTGATTTTTATGGATTCCAATTCCTGAATCTTCAACAATGACCTTTATCCGTACAAAATTATTAATTTTTTCCGATCCTGCAACAACCAATACCGAACCCTCATCAGAAAATTTAATGGCATTGCTGATTACGTTAAATAAAATTTGCTTGAGCTTATATAAATCCCCAAATAAAGAATTTTCAGAAATATCATCAATACTCAGGACTATTTGTAGATCTTTTGATTTTGCACTTTTATCAAAATAACTAACAGTTTCTTTAAGTAATTCATCCAGTTTAAAATAGTCGTTTTGAA
>DAOVYU010000003.1 GCA_030635465.1 Bacteroidales bacterium
AGAACCTCTACAAATACTTCACGTATGGCCTCAATACGCTCCACACGGTAATCGTCATTCAATACTTTTAAATAACCATCCAGTTTAGATTTAGCCACTTCTGGATCAATGGAATCATTACAACCTAAATACCATTGATGCGCAAATAATGAGTCATATTCAATACCTGCTACTGTAAACTCACGAATTTCAACATTCATTTCATTTTCCAGCATCTCAACTGCTCTCGACATATTATCAATAGAAAGATGTTCACCGCAAATATTTAAAAAATGCTTGGTCCTACCTGTAATAGTAATCTCGCTTTTACGTTTAGACTTGAATTTAACAACATCACCGATCAAATATCTCCATGCTCCAGAACAGGTAGACATCAATAAAGCATACTCTACATTTTCTTGCACTTCATTAATTGTCAAGGACTGTGGATTTCTTCGCAAATTTCCTTCTTCATCAAAATTTTCAACATTAAAAGGAATGAATTCATAAAAGATACAATTATCTAATATTAATTGCATTCCCGTAACATCAAATCCATTTTGATAAGCAATATATCCTTCAGAAGCCAGATAGGATTCCTGGAAATAAACCTTTTTACCGAATAATTTTTCAAAACTTTTAGCATAAGGGCCTAATGATACTCCACTATGAACATATACCCTTAAGTTGGGCCAGATATCATGGATTGTTTTTAGATTATAGTGATCAATAATTTTCTCAATGATTATTTGTATCCAGGCAGGAACACCAACAATAACACCAATATCCCAACCTTTAGCTTGTTTAATAATCTCTTCCAGTTTTGTGGACCAATCACGTTCTTTAGAGATACGAATGCCCGGCTTATAAAAATGTTGAAACCAAAACGGCAGGTTACCAGCTGATATTCCGGAAAGATCTCCTTCATAATAAGTACCATTGTATTGCAAATGTGTACTCCCACCAATCATCAGGATCCCTTTTTCGTAAAACTCAATGGGAAAATCCTGTGTAACAGTACTTACCAATTGGCGGATACTGGCTCGCCTGATAGCCCTGATCATATCTCCGGTAACAGGAATTTGTTTACTGGATGCTTCAGATGTACCCGATGTCAGGGCAAAGTATTTTACAATCCCTGGCCAACTCACAAAAGCTTCACCATTTAATGATCGAAACCACCACTTCCTAAACATGGAATTATAATCATAAATCGGAACTCTTTCCTGGTAAGCTTTTACTATATTTCTTCGCTTCAATAGATCAGCATAATCATAATGCTCACCAAATGAAGTAAACTGTGCTTTGCGAATCAGCTTCTTTAAAACCTTTATCTGGGTTGTATACGGATCAGTTTGTTTCCTTTTCTTTTGATCAATTGGAATTTTTCTGAGTTCGTAAGCTGTCTTTATGATTGAACCTAATATGGGCATCCCTAATGAATGTGTATATACAGCCGCAAAAATATAAAATTAATATTTACTAATTTTAGAATAAATTTAATGAAATGAAAATGATACTTAAACTTGCCATAACATGTATAATTTGCCTCGGAGGGATTTTGCTGATTTATATTTTAAGTGTATTTCTATTTGCTTTACTTTCAGAGTTTAAACCTAATAAAGTTGAAAAATTAACAATTCAAGGTACAGGTGAAAAAATCATTAGGACAAATGAACATTTGCAGTTGTTAACCTGGAATATTGGTTATGGAGGGCTGGGTAAAGAAATGGACTTTTTTTATGAAGGAGGCAAAATGGTTAGACCGGATGAAAGCCTATCTAAACATTACTTACAAGGTATTACAGATTTTTTAAAGAATCAAGACTCCATTGATTTTATAATATTGCAAGAGGTTGATTTTGACTCCAAAAGAAGTTATTACTTTGATCAATCACAAATGATTGCTGACGTATTACCTGACCACAATAAGGTGACTACAGTTAACTATTTTTCAAAATATGTTCCTGTTCCGTTTATAAATCCTATGGGTAAAGTAAAATCAGGACTTATTAGCTATTCAATATATTTACCCATTGAAGCAACCCGTATTTCAACACCAGGAGAATACACTTTGTTAAAGCGTTTATTTATGTTAAAACGATGCTTGTTAGTTTCTCGCTATAAAACTGATAATAATAAAGAACTCGTTGTAATTAACCTTCATAATTCTGCATTTGAAGATGCAGATGCGTTAAGAAAAGAAGAATTAAATCTAATTAGACAACTCATTGTAGAAGAATATGCAAAAGGAAATTACGTCATAGCTGGAGGAGACTGGAATCAAAATCCACCAGATCTGAACCTTAACAAAATTAAGAAATATAAAACAAGAAGTGTTTGGCCCATTGACAAAGATTTTCTTCCCGAAGACTGGATTTGGACTTTTGATGCATCTGTGCCAACCAACCGGGATGTTCATGAGCCTTTTAGCATACAGACAACCACATGCACAATCCTGGATTATTTTGTAACTTCTCCAAACATAGAAGTAATCAATATAAAAGCAGTTGATCTTGAATTTGAATTGTCAGATCATCAACCAGTAATTATTACAATTAGACTGAATTAATTACACAGATAAAACAATTTAAAATCTACAATTTAAAATTTATAATTGATTTATTTTACCAGCATCATTTTCCGTTTCAGATTAATTCCTTCACCAGCCAATGTAAAATAATAAACTCCTGGAGACAAATTAAAATTTGAGGCTTCAAAATGTTCAACGTATTTTCCCGGATTTCTGAATTCTCTGTTGATTAAAGTGACTACTTCATTGCCAAACATATTAAAAATTTTCAATGATACTTCTCCTGGTCGCTTGAGCTTAAAAGAAATAAAAGTACTTTGCATAAAAGGATTTGGATAGTTTGGTTCCAATGAAGCTAAAGGTGTAATTTCTTGTTCTGAAATATCAGTTGAAATAAGAGCATCTACGTCAATTATAGCTGTCCACACACTCAAACTACCCTCATGTAATCGAGTCCATATTGGCCGCACAACATCATTATGGGAACTGACACAATTATAATCTCCAAAGAAAACGTTGGACCAGGGAATAAATGGCTCCTCACTTATTTTAAAATTTTGGAATGTTTCCCCACCATCTTTTGATACTCCCATATAAACATCCGTGTTGTCATCATTATAATTTCTTCTATCGTACCATACAAACCATAAATAACCTGTTACCTGATCAATGCTCATCCATGTAAAAAATTGCTGTTTGCCAGGTGGGTCATCATTTATACGAATCGGAGCTGTCCATGTGTCTCCACCATTAGTTGATTTTGCAATCCATACATCAGTATCATCTGCACCATTACTTTGATCAGTCCAGTTAATATAGATGTTACCATGGTAATCACCACCACTTAAATCGCAAACTGTAATAGGTAGTCCGTTACACCTGCTAATTCCAGGAATATTATAATCCCAGCCACCTACAAATTCATCGACGAAAATATCTTCATCCAACCAGGTTTCCCCCTGATCAAATGACCGGTCAAAAACCAATCCTTCAGGACCAGCCCATGCTACATAAACTTCTCCATTGGGCCCAACAGCAGGAACAGCTCCTTCAACAGTATTATCACTATCAATACAATCACCATCCACTTCATTAATTTTTACAGCCTCGCTCCATGTCTCTCCTTCATCAGTTGATTTTGAAAAACGAATAATACTTAAGTCATCAGGGTTAGAACTCCCATAATCATCAAATTGGGTCCAGGTAACATACATATTGTTATTGGTCCAGTCAACCACCGCCCATTCTTTATCCTGTGCTTTTGTTCCATTCAATCCCATATAAGAACCTTCATTCCATGTAACCCCATAGTCGGTAGATTTTTGACATACAATCCTATCAATCCAGCTACCCGATTGGGGCCAGGAAAGATGAAAAAAATAATAATTACCTGCAGTATCCACTATCGTTACCGGATCACCCCAAACACCATTTGATGTTGAAGACAAAGTTGAAACTGTCCATGTATATCCTCCATCATTTGAATAATAGAGGTTATTAATATTGGCTCCACCTATTAATTGATCTGTATTCTTTGGATTTATATAAATACAGGGCTCTTCCGGTGAATTGGACGAACTGATCATAACATTCTGATGTTGGGCAAAAGCTGCTACACTTAAAGTGATTACAAGTGCTAATATTCCTAAATTTTTCATGTTTCTAATAATTTTGAATTGCAAAAATATGCAATGTTATAGTATATGACATATTTTGTGGATGAAAGGTTGCGAAATTATTTCTATTTTTAAACCCAATTACAATTTATGAAAAAACTCCAACTTCACTGGCAAATATTGATCGCCTTAATTCTGGCCATTATTTATGGAATTATTTTTCCAACCCAACATGGCATTCAAGAAAAATCGTATAAAATTTTAAAACGAGGAGGTGTAGAAATATCGGTTACCAACCAGTTAAGAACCATAGAAGGAAAGGTTTACGACAGGCAAGACAGGTTTGTGAATGACGTTCAGGAATTAATAGGAAGTGAGGTCTACAAAAAGAACAGCAATGTAATTTTAAAAGCTACCTATATCAACAAACAAGTAAATTGGGTTTCGTGGATGGGGGATCTTTTTCTACGCGCATTGAAAATGATTATTATTCCTTTGATACTGAGTTCTCTTATAAGTGGTATTACCAATATTGGTAGTGGAACAAATTTGGGTAGGTTGAGCTTTAAAACTTTTGGGTATTATATCATGACCAGTTTGTTTGCCATCGTTACAGGATTGTTTTTGGTTAACATCATCAAACCCGGCATAGGTGCTGATCTGAATTTATCCCAAACTGTAGAAGGGCTGGAAGAAAAACAGCGAACTTTTCGGGAAATTCTAATTGAGATCATTCCGGATAATATTTTCCAGGCATTCAACGATAATCAAATGCTATCGATTATCTTCTTTGCTATCTTGTTTGGGTTCTTTATTACCAAAGTGGATACCAGATACCGGAACACGCTTAAGAATGCATTTAACGCCATATTCGAGGTAATGATGAAGATCACACTGTTTGTGATCAAATTCACCCCATTTGGTATATTTGGTATTGTGGCTAAAACAGTGGCTGACCAGGATAACCTTACTGACCTGTTATCAAGTATGGGATTGTATATGGGAACTGTGATTGCAGCACTGGCTATACATTTCCTGATAACCTTACCCATCCTTGCAAAATCATTTGGGAAAGTCCATCCTTTCAGGCATATGAAAAATATGGCTACTCCACTTTTTACGGCATTTTCTACCTCCTCCTCAGGAGCTACATTACCTCTAACAATGAATGCCGTGGAGGAGAAGTCGGGTGTTTCGAACAAAATAAGCAGTTTCACTTTACCTCTCGGAGCAACCATCAATATGGATGGTACAGCATTGTATGAATGTGTGGCAGCCATGTTTATTGCTCAGGCATATGGCGTAGAAATGACCCTGGTAAATCAATTTATCATTGTAATAACAGCTTTGTTAGCTTCCATTGGTGCAGCAGCAATTCCCATGGCTGGATTGGTGATGATCACCGTGATACTAACTGCTGTAAATTTACCCCTGGAAGGTGTAGGATTAATACTTGCAGTTGATCGGATCCTGGATATGTTCCGGACAGCTACTAATGTTTGGAGCGACAGCTGCGGAGCTGTGATTATTGCAAAATCGGAAGGAGAAAGGCTTAAAGTATAAGTACAGGGTTGCCAGCCTTTTGAAGGCTGGCAACCCTGTAGCTTTTTACCGATCCAACCATTTTTTAAACTGCTTCACCTTTTCCCTGGCTACAATCACATCCTGATCGTCTGAATGCTTTAATTCAACTTTTAAACGGCTGTTGGAATAGGTGATAATATCATCAATGGAATCGATGGTAATCATGAATTTACGATTGATTTTAAAAAACCGACCTGGATCAACAAGATCTTCTACCTGCTCCAGGGAATAATCAATGACATAATTATGATCATCAGCCGTATGCAAAAAAGTAGCTTTTTCAAGGCTGTAGAAATACAAAATATTATCTGCTGCCACTGACCGGATATGTTCTCCGACTTTAATTACAAAGCGTTGTTTGTAGTTGTTTGTCAATAAATGCAAAACCCTGTCAAACACTTGCTTTTGATGTGCAGCTTCCTTTCCGTTAAAATTCTTTTCAAACTTATCGATTGCCTTAGATAAATCATCATTATCAATGGGTTTTAATAAATAATCTACACTGTTTACTTTAAAAGCGCGGATGGCATATTCATTAAATGCTGTTGCAAATATCACCGGACAATCAACTATGGTTCTTTCAAATATTTCAAAACTTAATCCATCAGAAAGTTGAATATCAAAAAATGCCAGATCAGGATGTTCATTATTGTTAAACCACTCAACACTTCGTTTTACAGAATCCAGAGTGGCAAGTACCTCAATTGATTGATCATATTGATGGATCATATCTACCAAACGTTCTGCAGCCAGTTTTTCATCTTCAATAACTACTATTTTCATAATGGTTTGGTTTTTAAAACTGGGACATTGACGATAAATTCAGTATCATTTTCTTCTATCTTTATGGGCTTATCAGAGAGCAGTTCATACCTCGATTTTAAATTTTGCAGACCAATGCCCGCTGAATCTTCAACACTTGATTTGGGTTGCAAATTATTCTTTACAACAACATATTCCTGATTTAGACTCACATCAACAAACAAAGGGTTCTCTTCCGAAACAATATTATGTTTAATGGCATTTTCAATCAACATTTGAAGTGACATCGGAAACACTTTAACGTACTCATTATTTTTCAAATTAAATGAAACATTCAAGCTTTTTCCATGTCGGATTTTTTGAAGAAAAACATAATTCTTAACAAATGCCAGCTCTGTTGAAATATCAACCAATTCTGCATCTTTGTGTTCCAGCACGTACCTGTATACTTCTGACAATTGTTTGATAAACTTTACAGCCTGACCCTGGTCTTTATAAACCAGTGTAGATAACGTATTTAAACTATTAAACAGAAAATGTGGATTTACCTGGCTTTGCAACGCTTTATATTGATAGGCCAGGCTTTCACTTTTTAACCGTTCTTCGTTTACCGCCGACTCGCGCCAGGCCTGGAAAAAACCTATTCCAAATAATATAGATGCAATAATAATAGTAACTACAAACTCAATAATCATTACCGAAAGACCTTCTATACTAAGCAAAAAATCAGAAGGTCTACCTATTACAAACACCCACCAAATGTAGTTAATGAAAATAATGATCAGGGTGGAATATACAAACATGGCAGCCAGGCTCCATCTCAATGACTTGAATGGATATTTGTAGACATCAATTCGTTTACCGATGAATTTACCTAGAGCCTCATTCCCTTTCCATAAAAAACCACCAATGATTAAAGAATAGAGAGAATTCCAGGGTAAAAACCGGAGGTAAGAACTCAATTCCGGATTGAAAAAAAAGTTAATTAAATCACCAATTAAAACTACCAACAATAGGTCAAAGAGATGTGCTGGAATGGAACGTTTTTTGTACTTTTTCTTCACCTTTGGATTTTTAGTCAATTTCGCTGCAGTATTTATTATAGCGTTTTTGATTTTCTTCACCACCCCAGGTAGGTGATAGCACATGCTCAGGAATGTTGTCAGTATATTTTTCTATTGCTGTTTTAAAAAACGGACATGCTGCCTCTTGACCTCCCCCAATTGACTCAGGAGAATATAACAAGTTCAATCCTGTCATGTAGTAAGCCCTTGGGTTTCCAGGATTAAATGATCTGGCTTTATTTAAAGCATTGCCAGCCAGCACAATATTCTCCTGGATACGTGCACTGGGATCAACCTGCATTCTACCTTGATAAAGCAATGCCTGCAGCACAAATAATTCAGATTCTTCCGGATAAATTTCAAGGGCTTTATTAATGAATTGTTGTGCTTTGTCTAGGTACCCATCTTTTGTTTTTGGGTCCTTTGATAAAAAGCTCATATTTACATAACAAAAGGCTGAATAATACAATGGATGCCATTTATCTGTTTCGGCATTTGAAATGCGCTCAAAATTATTGGCCAGCTCTTGTAAAGTCGGCACAGTAGTTGACATTCGCAAAGCTTTTTTTTGCTTTACCATAATCGTCATGTATTCTGAGTTATATTGTGAAAAAGAAACAATGGTAGTTAAAAATAAAATTGTCAATCCAGCTAATTTTTTCATCATTATGTTAATTGATTAAGAAACACTTTTCACTGCCAAAATTATTCCAAAAATTTTACAATTTAAATTATTATAAAAATCAAAGATTTATTGAGTATCCAAATAAATCTTATGCAAATGAATAAATAAGGATTAAAAATATAAAAATATACCTGCTGAAATGTTGAAAACTTGGGAAGAAATGTACAAACCGTTATTTTCAAGAGACAATAACCACTAATTTTTTGAATTAAATAAACCTATCTTGTCAAAGCCAGCCATTTGGAAGGATTCAATAATGTTTTTCCTTTCCAAAGTTCAAAATGAAGTTCAGTTTTTAAATCTTTTATTTCGGTGTGTATGCGTCCGATCTCTTGCTTCGTTTTTACCTCATCCCCCTTCTCTACATAAATTTCATCCAGATTTGAGTAAACGGAAAGGTATTCGCCATGGCGTATCATGATTACATAATTATAATTAGGGATTGACATTACACGTGTTACTTCCCCACCAAATATTGCCCGGGCTTTTGAATTTTCTTGAGTGAGAATATCAATCCCATTATTTTTGGTTTTTACATTTTTCAATACCGGATGGGGATGCTCACCAAAGGTATTGGAAATCATTCCTCTTTCCAATGGCCATGGTAATCCCCCTTTATTAGAGGTAAAGTCTGCCGATAATTTAACTTCTGCAGGGGTAAGCGCAAAAGTTCCTGTGGCAGTGGTACCAGCCTTTTTAGCTGCCAGTCTGATCTCTTCAGCGATGATTCTTTCAATCTCTTTTTGTAGTTTTTTTGCTGCTTTTTCTTTTTTATCAATAGTGGCAAGAAGTTCTTTTTCTTTCTTACTCAGATTACGCATGGCCCGGTATTGCTGATTCCTTTCTTTCGTAAGTTGATTCTTTTCTGTTTCCAGGTTAGCCATCAATGTTACCTTGTCTGCTTTATGGGTTTCCAGTTCATTGAGTGTACCAGTAATTTCCTCTTGTGTTTGTTCAATGAGATGGGTTTGTGTTTTTCGGTAAGCACTGTATTGTTGAAAATATTTCAAGCGTTTATAAGCCTGATTAAAGTCCCTCGAAGCAAATATAAAAATTAACTTATTATAGGAACTTTTATTTTTATAGGCGTAATAGATCATTTCAGCATATTCGGCCTTTAATTTCTCCAGATCATTATTCAGGTCTTTCAGGATTTCGTTGTTGAGGAAGATTTGTTCATCCAGGGTTTTAATTTCCAGGCTTATATTTTGGATCAGTTTTTCACGGTTCGAAATTTGATTCTTCAAAATAACAAGCTGGTTGAGGGTTGTAAGTTTTGTTTTTTTCGTTTGTGCGAGTAATTGAGAATTGTACTCTATCTCTTCTTCTATCTTTTTTTTATCACCCTGTAGTTTCACCTTCTTTTCCTGAGCAGAAAGTCCGGCAGGTAACAATATCAATACCGCGATAAGAAATAAAAAATACGATTTGATAATTTTTACTGCTGTTTGTTTCATTTTGGTCTTCCTGTTAACAGACTTTGTAAAAATAATGGATTATTGTATACGGGTATACTTTGAAGAAACTTTAAAAGGAAAAACCTGCGGTTTGTCAATCACAATTTTCGAATATCTCAGGTTAACCTGAATATTTTTATCAGCGACAAGATCGTAGAAAACTTTATGAGGAAACAATTGATTTTCAATATAATTGAAATCAGAATATGAAGCATCCAGCTTTTTGTTTTCCTTCTTCAACTCTTTGATCTTCATCTGGGTGACCTTAAATGTTTCAGGATTTAAGAAGATGTTCTGAATAAAAATACGTTCTACATCAGCCTGGGTTTTTACATACTTTTTTAATTTTTGACGGCCACCGGTGACCAGGTGGTATTCCTTGCTATCGTATGTAGCCCTGAATTTTCCATTTTCATAATAAGTAAGATCATTACCAAGCAAAATTGACTGTATCACATCAAAGTCTATATTGGAATCCAGAAAATCATTTACAATGTTTTCATCGCCCGAAAAATATGTTTTATTTATCCTGTTGATAAACTTTACAGTATCTGTTGTAATGATTAATCTTGCCATTTCAATGCCCAGGGCGGGAGAAAATGATAACCATATTACACTATCTTTGCGTACCCTGATCTGACCTGACAAAGAATTTTTTTTATTGTCAATAACAAGGTCCAGATTAAATTTTGCGGAGAACCAATCAAATTTTAATTCGTTTTCTTTTAATTTTTCAAACAGATAATCGGCACCATATTCTTTTATGGGTTCTTTGATTACACTACGGGCCGACCGGCAGGAAACCATAAAGACAGCAAACAATAACGTCAATAATAAAATCGATTTGCCACTCTCTAATAAATAGAATAGGACACTGTGTTTATTCAATAATAGCTTACATTGTTTATCTCTGATATTACTACAATGCTGCATTCTTCTGGTTTTTCATTTGTGGAACTTGCCCAAATAAAATATTATTCAATTAATTTTTTTTCTTTAATCTTTTGATCAAGTAAATCGGTTCCGTCTCCTTTTGTCTTTGCTTTTAACCAATATTCATTTGCTTTTACTGTATCGCCTAACTGCCACATAACATCGCCGTAATGTTCCAAGAGTACTCCACTGGCCTCTTCTTCATTTGCAATGGATTTACCAATCCATATTTCAGCCTCGGTAAAATCTCCCATTTTATACAGTACCCACCCATAAGTGTCCTGATTAGCTGGGCTATTTGGCTTAAGTTCTGTAGCACGTTTAGCCATTTCAGCTGCTTTTTCTAAATGCTCATTGCGAAGGGAAAGGTAGTATGCATAATTATTCAGCACATAATCGTTATCCGGATCCAGTTTCAAAACATTATCATAAGCCTCATCCGATTTGGGATCATCACCGAGCTGATTATATGCATCACCCAAATATGCATAAAACTGGGATTCCATGGGGATATTGTTCACAACAAAATACAGACCTTTATTCAGCATATTAACGCACTCTTCCCATTCTTTATTCTGGTAGAAAGCTCCTCCTGCAAAAAGATAGGGTAAAGGTTGTTCTGGAAATAACTCAATGGTCTGCTGGCTTTCCTTCAGCATAGCATCCATATCATTTAATTCCGATTCAACAAACAACAATTGCTCCCAAACGAGGTACTTGCTACTGTCTAATGAAATAACCTTTCTGAAGGCCTCTCTTGACTCCTCAAGTCGTTTATCCTGATATAGAAAATCTCCATACATAGAATAGGCTTTGGGATCATCTGGATGCGTTTCAATTAAAATTTCGGACAATTCAAAAGCCTGATCTTTCAAATCTTCATATATTTCTGTGACTGTATAATAGTTGATCAAAATCTGGATTTTTGAATCGATATCCAGGTTTGGATTGGCAAAGCCGATTTTTAATTCTTCAAAAGCCTTTTCTTCATTACCATTTTTCCGGTAATAATCAGCCAGGGAAACGTGAATATAAGGATTATCAGGATCAATTTCTGCGATTTTATTATAGGCCTCCTCAGCTTTTTCATTCATTCCGTGTGCAAGGCACATTTCAGCCAATACTGCATAATATTTTGTTTCTGCTGGATATTGATCAATTAGTTTTTCAATCTCCTCTACAGCTTTATCTACTTTCTTCTCTTGTAAATAAATGCTTTGCTTTTTCATTGAAAATTCTTCAGTGATCCCAATTTTTTGCTCCAGTTCATCATATACTTTTATCGCTTCCATAGACTTGCCTTCATACAAATAGGAAACCGCGAGTTTATTATAATAATCAAGATTAAGCGGATTAAGTTCTATCAGCTGCTTATAAACTTTAACTGCTTCACCAAATTTTTCAAATGATTGTAATACACTGGCATATAAAACCAGGTAATAATTATTGTACGGATCAATTTCAGCCGCTCTCTGAATTTGGATCAATGCTTCTTCTGTATTATTCTCCATGAGATTTATCTTGGACAATTCATACAATGAAGCATCATCATTTGGATTTATTTCCAAACATTTTTCATATAATTTGGCAGCTTCGGTATAATTACCAAGCATTTTCTGATTATTGGCATCAATAAAAACAGCTGAATTATCTGCATTTGATTGTGCAGAAGCATTTTGATTTTTTTCGTTTTTACTTTTTGATGATCCGCCTTTCTCTGATGTTTTACAACCTGTTACAGCGAAAGCGATTATAAATAAAACGATATAAATATATTTTATCTTCATTGAATTCCTATTTAGTTCCGGTACTGCCAAATCCTCCAGCACCCCTTTCTGTTTCAAGCAGCTCTTCCACCTCTACCCATTGAGCCTGCTCATGCTGATTGATAACCATCTGTGCAATTCGCTCTCCATCATTTACAACAAACTCTTCATTCGAAATGTTTGCCAGGATGATCTTTATTTCACCTCTGTAGTCTGCATCAACTGTACCAGGAGTATTTAACAAGGTGATTCCTTTTTTAATAGCTAAACCACTTCTGGGGCGTATTTGAGCTTCATATCCAACTGGCAACTCAATAAATAAACCTGTTGGAATCAGTGCCCTTTCTAAAGGTTTTAATACAACAGGTTCATCCAGATTGGCACGTAAATCCATTCCGGCCGATGCTGGGGTTTCATAAGATGGTAATTGATGTTTAGATGCGTTTACTATTTTGACTTTCATACTATTTAACACTTAAAAAGGAACGCAAAAATAGATAAAAAAGTCGACTGAGTCTGTTAAAGGATGTTAATTGATTTTAAGATTGAAAGCTCAATATTAATGATGTGATGATTTCACTAAATGTGGTTTTTCAAATTTATAAACTGTTGCCAAGAAAATAATCAGTAAAATCGTATTAACGAATAATTGAATTGTAAATCTCTCAGGTTTTATATAATTACTGGCAGCATAAAGTACAAGCGCTAGCGATATGTATAAAAATATTCGTTTTAAATCGTAATGAATAAGGAAATACTTTTTACCCCAGAAAAAAGAAAAGACCATCATCACAAAATAACAGGCAAAATGAGCCCAGGCAGAACCAAGATAACCAATTTTAGGAATAAGAATGATATTTAGTACTATCGTAACCATTGCACCAGTTATGGCAATTATAGCCCCATAGCGGGTTAAATTAGTGAGCTTATACCAAACTGAAAGATTATAGAATATCCCTAAAAATAAGTTGGCAAATAATACTATGGGAACAATAAACAGTCCTTCATGAAAATTGCTACCAATAAAATACTTAAAAATATCGATGTATAACATCACAACCAAAAAGATGATTAAGCCAAAAATGATAAAATATTTCATTACATCTGCATAAACCGTTTTTGAGTTTTTTTCCTTTGCCTGGGCAAAGAAAAACGGTTCCGCCGCATACCTGAACATCTGCGTAAATAAGGTCATTAAAACCGCAAGTCTGAAACAAGCTCCGTATATACCTACCTGATCCAAGGCTGTTTCTGGGTCAGGCCACAAATATTTTAAAAATATTTTATCAGATACCTCATTCACCATTCCTGCCAAACCAACAACCAACAAGGGTAGTGAGTAGGTTAACATGCTACGTAATAGTGCACCATCAAATTGTATCCTGGTTTTAAAAATATCCGGGATCAATAAAAAAAGTGTAACAATGGTTGCCACAAGGTTCGAAATAAAGGCATAACCGACACCAATATCTTCAGAATAAAC
>DAOVYU010000211.1 GCA_030635465.1 Bacteroidales bacterium
ATTGTACATGAACCAAGTGGAATCATGCTCCGGTTTAAGGCCAGGTCTCTGTTTTCCAGCATTTTTAAATAACGCATCATCTCTGTTTCAGAATGATAAGTATTAAAAACCTGATGTGTTAAGTAGGAACTTTTTCGGATTAAATTTGAAGGTATGTTAAAACGAGTTTCAATATTTGACAAAGACTGAATATTAACTTTTGGCTTATCAGTTGCTTCTGTAAAAACATTGATTAATTTTCTGATATCTTCAAAGGATGTAGTTTCATCCACTGAAATTCCAATCTGGGAATCGTTGATGTATCGAAGGTTAATTTGGTTTTTCTCGGCAATTTGTTGCAGCCTCGATATTCCTTTTTTATCTGGGAGTTGAATCGTAATTGTGTCAAAGTAATATTGATTCAAAGTTTTGAATCCGATTTTGGATAATTCTGCAGATAATTTCTGGGTAAGGTTATGTATGTCTTTTGAAATTTCTTTTAAACCATCAGGTCCATGATAAGCAGCATAAAAACCCGCCATTGAAGCTAACAAGGCCTGAGCAGTACAAATATTGGATGTAGCACGCTCACGCTTGATATGTTGTTCCCTGGTTTGCAACGCCATCCGCAAAGCAGGATCACCATTTTTATCTACAGAAACTCCGATGATTCTTCCGGGTATGTTCCTTTTATATTTTTCAGTTGTGGCAAAATATCCTGCATGTGGCCCGCCATATCCCATAGGTATTCCAAATCGTTGCGTAGATCCAACAACCACATCTGCTCCCCATTCACCTGGAGGAGTTAACAGGGTAAGGCTTAAAATATCTGCAGCTACAGCAACAGAAACTTCAGCATCATGTGCTTTGTCAACAAATGATTTATAGTCATTAATTTCACCTGTTTGATCAGGATACTGAATGATAGTTCCAAACGCCAATTCATCAAACTTACAATTATTATGCTCGCCTATAATCAATTCAATTCCTAATGGGTTAGAACGGTTTTTTAAAACTTCAATGGTTTGGGGGAACAAATTTTCCGAAACAAAAAATTTATTCGCTCCGCGTTTTACAAGAGTTCTTGGCCTGGCATTGAACATCATGATCATCGCTTCAGCTGCGGCTGTTGCTTCATCAAGTAAAGAAGCATTTGCTATAGGTAATCCGGTCAAATCAGAAACCATAGTCTGAAAATTAAGCAGGGCTTCTAATCTGCCTTGTGAAATTTCTGCCTGATAGGGTGTATAGGCCGTATACCATCCGGCATTTTCAAGAACATTGCGTTGAATTACGCCTGGTGTAATAGTGTTGTAATAACCCAGACCAATATAAGATTTAAAAATTTTATTTTTAGATGCCAACTCTTTTAGGTGGTTTAGATATTCATATTCATTGACTCCATCAGGCAGGTTGAGTGATTTGTCCATTCTTATAGAAGCAGGAATAGTTTGCTTTATTAGTTCATCAATGGATGAAACACCTATTTTTTTCAACATTCCTTCTTGTTCATTTTTACGAGGTCCGTTGTGGCGATTTATAAAATTTTTGGTAATCATTTGATGGTATTTTATATAATGCTTTAACCGTTTCTAAAAGTTCGGGCAAAATTAAAAATCTTAAGCGGAATAAAAAGCAAATGTTCAAGTTTGTTAATAAATTAACAGGAGGAGTTAGTTTATTGATCTTAACTTGAAATCTAATTTATTGAATGCCAACGGTAATACAATTCGAATTGACGAATTGAGGTTTCTTCCTCCTCATTCCTCGTCATCGCAATAACGTCACTGCGAACCCACTCATGGGGAGATGCAGTCTCTGAAATGGAAAAACCCCAAGCCTGATTTAAATAATTGACCGAAATCGAATAATAAAACTATTTCTATTTTTGCCAAATGGATGAAAGGAAAAAAATACAAGCCAATAACTTTTATCTGATCCTTGCAGGACTATTTATTGCAGCACTTGTTACCAGTAATCTGATTTTTCAAAAGTTTTTTTCGTGGAATGCATTTGGCATTTATACATTTGAGATATCTGTTGGAATTATTCCTTATCCAATTACATTTTTAGTAACAGATATTATTTCAGAATTGTATGGCAAAAAAAGAGCAAATAGAGTTGTTTTGGCTGGTCTGTTTGCAAGTATTTTTACACTATTAATTGTTTTGATTGCTGATCTTTCAACAGCAACTGAATGGTCACCGGTTACGGATGGCGAATTTCATCATGTTTTTGGTGTAACATTTATAGGAGTTGGAGCCTCAATGGCAGCTTACCTGGTAGCACAATTTATAGATGTACAATTATTCCATTTCTGGAAAAGATTAACAAAGGGCAAACATTTGTGGCTAAGGAATAATGCATCTACATTTACATCGCAGTTTATAGATACATTCACAGTTTTATTTTTGCTTTGCACTTTTGGAATAATAGATTGGACCTATTTTACCAGTCTCCTTATCAATGGGTTTTTATTCAAGATAATAGTAGCCCTACTGGATACGCCCATTATTTATTTCATTGTATGGCAGTTTAAAAAATATTTTGGACTAAAAGGAGCAGGGGCAGAGATCCCCTTATAGTTTTACCGAATTTTCGTGTTTTTTGATCCAAGTAAATGGATGATTTGGAATAAGCAAATTTTCTATATCTGTAAAAGGTACAAATAGTTCGGTTGTCCCTGAGGCATATGGAGCAATTTCATAAACATTGTAAAAAAATCCGATACCCTGATTATTGATAAAAAAATTATCCGACCATTCTATCTTATCTATGAAAAAACCAGCTTCTCTAAGGCTTTCCTCTTTGTTAAGCCCATTTAGTTTTCTGAGTTTCGAATCCAGGAGATCATCAATTTGAACCTTAGCATTTTCTTTAAAAATATCGTTCAGGGTTAGTTTTTTACTCTTTACCAGATCACAAACAGCATACTCTGTCATAGATATTCCATGGGCACCTCCAGTGTATGCATATTTTTCAAATTTAATGGAAACAATATTGTTTTCATTATGACGAATGTCCATACTTAGATTCTTCTCCCAATTAAGCGATGCTGAAGATGAAATATCCTCAATACCTTCCGTTGCTGTGAAATAGGAGTCGAAAAAATCAGAGGAGATTTTATCCAAAAGTAAATCGGGAGATGAGATTGATTCCTTTTCATTGGTTAAAAATTGAGTTATGAAAAAATCAAGAGTATCTTTTAATGGATTTCCACTTTTAAGATCAGGATAAAGTAAAACGAGGTTTATTTTAGCAGCTGGTTTATAATTAGGTACTGATGTTTCAATATCTAAATTTTCCTGATACGTCTGAGAATAATAAACGAATGGAAGGCTTCCCAGTGAATAATTCTCTTTAATTAAAAAAGGAATTGTTTCTCCATGTTCCTTCTTCTGCCATGTTCCTGAGATATTATTATCTGAATCAATAAAGCCATTAAAACTTGAGCCTTGTTCGGAAAACTCATTTAATACGATAGAACTTCCCGTTATTGTGCCTTTTACTGGAATGGTTTTCCCGTAATGTAAAATATGCTCATTTCCTGGTTCTGGGAAATAATAGTAGTAATAACCTGTAATATCTCCATTGTGAGAAAAGAGGTCAACAGTTAATTTCATGGTAGTATCCAATGAACCAGTCAAATGTTTATAAAATGAATGTGATGGCATGGGTTGGGATGAAACTTCCACAGCAATATTGGCCAGACAAAATAATAAAATGTAAGTAAATAACCTCTTTCTGTACATAAACGTGTGTTTTATGCAATGATAAAGATCAAATACATACATTTTATATGCCAGTTAAAGAATTTACCCCTTTTTTTTCAACATTAAACCGTGGATAACCAAGGCTAAAAAATCATTAAATTAGTCCAGGCCCATGCTAGAAATAATACCATCTATCCTTTTTTCCAGAAAATCATTCATTTCATTGAATTGGGATGGATCATTAAAATCCTTCTTAACACTGAAATAAAATTTTATTTTAGGCTCGGTACCCGAAGGTCGTACCGATATCTTGCTTCCATCCTCAAGGAAGAATTGGAGGACATTGGATTTAGGAAGATCAATTGCTGATTCCGAATTATTTTTCAGATCAATTGCCTTTCCAGAAAGGTAATCTTTGATCATTACCATTGTTGAACTATTAATTGATTTGGGTGGTTTGGAACGATAATCATCCATCATTTGTTGGATATCTTCTGCTCCTTCTTTTCCCTTTCTTA
>DAOVYU010000184.1 GCA_030635465.1 Bacteroidales bacterium
ACCTTCAAAATTAAATACTCCTGCAAGTCTATCTATCCATTTTCCTGTTGAGTTTGTAGATTTCTCAGAGGGGAAATATCATCTTGATAGTAAGAGATTAGGGGATTTGAAAGTTGCATATCCGCAATTTAAAGATTACAAAATTGCAAATATTGAAGATATTGAAAAAATATGGAACTTTTTTTCTAAACAAAAATTGACGGATGAAGAAAAGAATTTAATTGATGAAGATAAAGTTGAGTTGGGTACATTGGTTGAGAAAATGTCAAAATCTTTATATAATGTAGTAAATCCTGATGAATTGATTGATCATTATGGAGCTGATACCTTTCGTTTATATGAAATGTTTCTGGGTCCTCTTGAAAATCACAAACCATGGGATACGAAGGGAATTGAAGGAGTTTACAGGTTTATAAAAAAATTGTGGCGCTTATTTTTTAATGAAAACGGAGAGTTAATTGTTACAAATGAAAAACCTCAAGAGCTGGAATTAAAAGTCCTTCATAAAACAATTAAAAAAATTCAGGAAGATATTGAACGTTTTTCATTTAATACGGCGGTAAGCCAGTTTATGATCTGTACCAACGAACTCACGGATTTAAACTGCCATAAACGTGAAATCCTTGAAAAAGTTGTTGTTTTACTGGCTTCCTATGCACCTCATATTGCTGAAGAATTATGGCAGGTTTTGGGAAATCAACCAAGTATTTCAACAGCTCAATTCCCAGAATTAAATGAAGAGTACATCAAAGAAAATACTTTTGAGTATCCGGTTTCATTCAATGGGAAAATGAGGTTTAAATTGGAATTACCTGCAAATATGGCGAAAGACGAAATTGAGAAAATTGCCCTGGCAGATGAAAAAGCACAGCGCTGGTTAGAAGGTAAACAGGTGCGAAAAGTAATTGTTGTTCCTAAGAAAATTATAAATATTGTAGTATCTTAGATGTCAGCTGACGTAACTTTGGAATGATTTTGGAAATAAATCGGCTGTGCTTGAACAAAACTTCTATGCTCAACAAAATTTGCAAAAAAATATTATTTCACTTATTCATCCTGGTGGGTTTCATTTCACAACCCCTGCTTTCTCAAGATTCTACTAGGAGTATAAATAATGAGGCATTTCAGGTTGGTGAGCGACTTAAGTACCGTTTTTACTATGATGCATGGTTGACAGGAAAAATAACTGCCGGATATGGCGTATTGGAAGTTAAAGAAGCCGATTCACTGTTTAATAACCGGCCGGTTTACCACATCGATACGGAGGGCAAATCAAAAGGTATGTTTAACTGGTTTTACAAAGTGCGCGATCAGTTTGATTCTTTTATTGATAAAGAGTCCCTTGCTCCATATTATTTTGTTCGAAAAACCCGGGAAGGTGGATTTAGAAAGAATGATGAATATATTTTTAATCAACAAGAAAATTATGTTAAAACCCGGACTGATTCTATGTCTATCCCACCGTTTACGCAGGATTTAATTTCAGCAATATATTTTGCAAGGACTTTTGATACTGATACATTAGAAATAGGGGATGTTTTACCTGTAAATTTTTTCCTTGATGATTCGGTATACATTTCTTCTATTATTTATGATGGTAAAGGGATTGTTGAAATTCAGCTAGGTGCTTTTCGGTGTTTAAAATTTTTACCTGGCATGGCAACCGGAGAAGTATTTTCTAAAAAATACCCGATGGAATTGTGGGTAACAGATGACAAAAATCATGTACCCATATTGGCAAGATCAGCGGTTATAGTTGGAAATATTAAAGCTGAATTGATGGAGTTTGAAGGACTGGCAAGTCCAATGACCTCTTTAATCGAGCTATATGAATGAAATATCATATTAGTTCTTATATTCACATGTTTTGGACTAATTTTGTATGGAACTTAGTTTTATGGATTTTTCAATCCATTTGCATCTTAATAATAAATCCTGGAATTAAAACTTAATACACATATAATGAAATCGAAATTAATTGGTTTTCTTGGTTTAGCAATTCTTGTAATACTGGCAAGTAGTTTTACATTGTTGTATCGTTCATTACAATCACCTGCTCCTTTGCAACCACCAACTGAATATGGAGAATATAAACAGGAATGGAAAACAGTTGATTCTCTTGTAAATAAAGGATTGCCACAATCGGCTTTAACATTGGTTGAAGCATTATATGAGCAAGCAAAAAAAGAGGATAATCATCCCCAATACATTAAATCCACCCTCTATAAAATTAAATTGCAGGCTGATTTTCAGGAAGAGTTTATTGAAAAAACTGTGAATGAACTGGAACAGGAGATTGCTGTTTCTAAAACTCCGGTAAAACAAATCCTGCATTCCATCATTGCTGATATGTATTGGCGCTACTACCAATCAAACAGGTATAAATTTTTCGACAGATCCACCATGGTTAATGTGGAAATGGATGATATACAGACCTGGGATCTGAAAACAATGCTATATGAAATCATTAAAAATTATCAGGCTTCTTTAGCAGATAAAGATCAGCTTATGTCTACCAATTTAAAGGAATACAACGTAATTCTTGAAGCTTCAAAAGAATCAAAAAAATACCGGCCAACATTGTATGATTTTCTGGCACATCGTGCTGTAGACTTTTTTATGAATGATGAATCGTCCATTATACAGCCAGCAGATAGATTTGAATTAAACGATCCTGAATATTTTGCAAAAGCATTGGATTTTAGTAAACTTAAACTTCAGACAAAAGATTCACTCTCCCTGAAATATTATGCAATGCAGATCTTACAGGACCTGATAGCTTTTCATTTGAATGATGAAGAGCCCACTGCAATGGTTGATGTGGATTTGAAGAGATTGAAATTCGTTTATCAAAATACAATTATATCCGAAAAGGATAGCCTATACTTAACTACCCTTCAAAATCTTGAGCAGGTCACAAGTGTTTATCCCTCATCAACTGATGTTAGTTTCGATATTGCCAGGTTATATATTCAGCTTGCGGCAAGATACAAACCTCTGGAATCAGACAATTATAAATGGGAGAACAAAAAAGCTAATGAAAAATGTAAGGAGGCGATTGACCGATTTCCAGATGCTGATGGAGCAAAAAACTGTCTTACACTGCTGAATCAAATTGAAAAACCAGACATAAGAATTTCTATGGAAAAGGTTAATGTTCCAGAAATTCCATTTCTATCGCTGGTTGAGTATAAAAACACTCCAGAGTTATTTGTCAGGATTATTCAAATACCTTTTGAAGAATTCAGGACTTTGGAGCAAGATTATCGTGTGAAAGTAGAATTATTAAAAAAATATATTTCTTATTCCCCTTTAAAATCATGGAAATTGGAAATACCTGTTGATGGAGATTTCCAGAACCATGGCACAGAGATCGAAATGCCCACTCTTCCAATGGGGCATTATGTTTTGCTAGCAGGAAATAAGGAGGATTTTAATGTAGATAGTTGTTTCATTTCTTATAATTCTTTCTGGATTTCAAGCATCAGTTATATTGTTCAAAGTTCATCTAAAGCAACACATCAATTTTTTATGCTTCACAGAAGCTCAGGAACTGCTTTGAAAAACGTGAAGGCTCAGATTGTTCATAGGAAATATAGCTATCAATCACGCACTTATGAGTATATTCCCGGAGATGTTTTTACTTCAGATGACAATGGTTACTTCGAAATACCAGCACTTGAAGCCAGTAGTAGTAAACGCAATTCTTTTATTATTGAATTTACATATAACAATGATGTTCTGATTACCGAAAAACAGTTTTACAGAACAACCTATGTGCCCAGGCAAGATAAAGCACACATCCGTACCAGTTTTTTTACTGACAGAGCCATCTATCGCCCCGGACAAACAATATACTTTAAAGGAATTGTGCTTGAACAAGAAGGAGATGATTATATCATCAAAGAGAATTTAAAAACAGTAGTTGAGTTTATGGATGTCAATTATCAGAAAATATCAGAAATTGAATTGTTTACCAACGAATATGGTTCTTTTAACGGATCATTTACAGCTCCCAAAGGTGTATTAAATGGTAGAATGACCATTAAAAATGGTTCAGGTTCTGTTACTGTGCAGGTTGAGGAATATAAACGTCCAACTTTTGAAGTTGTTTTTAACCCGGTTAAAGGAAGTTATAAGTTAGATGAAACTGTCAATATTACTGGAAATGCAAAGGCTTTCGCTAATATACCAGTTGCTGTATTTGTCATGTTCATAATTTTTGCAATAGCTCATGTTTTCTTAAAGCAAATGAGATTTGGAAGATATTTTTTTGCAACAGGCGGCAACAAAAAAGCAAGCTATGTTTCCGGTATCAGTACAGATAAAATAATTATTAGTTCATTCATAATAGCAGGAGTTCTGGCAGCGATTGCAGGGATACTGGCAGTTGGCAGACAAGCTTCAGTCTCCAATCGAATAGGAGATGGGATGGTCTTATTGGCTTTTGCTGGTGCTATCATGGGGGGTACCAGTATTGATG
>DAOVYU010000098.1 GCA_030635465.1 Bacteroidales bacterium
ATGATATCATCGATATGGTTAAAACGAAATTAGAAATTACAGAGTAATGAAAAATGAAAAAAAGACCTCAATTGAGGTCTTTTTTTCATTTTTCATTACTCTGTAATTTCTAATTTCGTTTTAACCATATCGATGATATCATCACTCGGCGTTGCATATAACAACAACCCTTCTGTACTGTTAAAGACATAAGTATAACCTTTTTCAGCAGCTACTTCTTCAACGGCTTTTCTGGCTTTTTCTATTATAGGAGAAGTTAATTCCATCTCCTTGTTTTGAAGATCTTGTGTAGCTTGTACTTCAAATGCATCAAGTCTTTCTTTCAGATCATTGATCTCTGCTTCTTTGGTTGCCCTGATTATTTCTGACATCCCATCCACATTAGCCTGGTAATCCATGAATTTATTTTCCAATTCAGTTTGCATTGCTGCAAATTGCTCCTGTACGCTTTTGTTATAATCTTCAAATTCAGCCCTAACAGAATCCAGGCCTGGCATCATACCATATAACGCGGCAAAATCTAAATGACCTAATTTAATGTTCGACTGAGCAAACGAGTTTGAAATTCCTGCAAAAAGAAATAAAACAATTATTCCACTGACAAATTTTTTCATATTTTCTTATTATAAATTTAAAGTTTGAATCGGACGCGCAAATGTATGTATTTTAATTGATATGGTTAATAAAATTTTAAGGATTCAAATTAATTTCTGTCGGTTTTTCGAACAGGTCCTGGAGAAGTATTTGAGCTTTTAGGTGGAGAATTAGAATTGTTTGATTTTGAAGTACCTGAAGAACTATTATAATCATTGCGTTTCCTGTCCTCTTTTCTTATTGTACCAAGCACTGCACCTACATCATCCAGCACATCATCGCTGATATCAAATTTAGGATTGACATATAGTATAGTTAAACTACCAGCTTTATCAAATACAAATGCATAGTTTTTTTCTGTGGCAATTTCTTCAATTGAATTAAAAATTTTCTCTTGAATCGGTTTTATAAGTTCTTCTCGTTTTAAAAATAAATCTCCATCTATGCCAAAGCGCTGGTTTTGTAATTCTTTCGCCTCCAACCTCAAGGCTACTAACTCCTCTTGTCTGCGTTCTTTTACATCCTCTGGCATTAATACTGCTTCAGCCTGAAAGGCTTTTAACAAACGATCAATATCTTCATACTCTGCTTCTATTTCACGTTGATAATCTTCTGCTAATTCATCCAGTTGATTTTGAGCATCAATATATTCAGGAATATTATCTAAAATATACTCCGTATCAACGTAGGCATATTTTTGAGAAAAAAGAAAATAAACTGCGAATACGGTAAATAGCGAAGTTAAGATCAGTTTCTTCATTATATTTCCTTCCATTGTTTTCTTAATAAGCTGTTATAGAGTTTAAGGATAACGTATGATTTCAAGTTTTAATATTTAAATGTTAATCAATTGATGAGTTAATTGAGAAATGGAATTGTCCCCTGGCTGCATCCGGCAAGCCAGGAACAGTATCAAACCCATATGCCCAGTCAAGACCAAGAAGGCCAAACATTGGTAGATATACCCTTACCCCAAATCCACCTGCTTTATAAACACTAAAAGGGTTAAACTCATCAAATTTTCTCCAGGCATTTCCGGCCTCCAGAAAAGTTGCAACAAAAATGGTTGCATTCGGATTTAATGAAAGGGGATATCTCAACTCCAGAGTGTATTTGCTGTAAATAGTCCCACCCTGGTTACTTTGTTTGTAATAATCTGGTGTTAAGGTTTCATTACCATAACCTCTCATACCAACAATTTCTCTTCCATCGAGGTTATTTGAACCCGACAATCCATCACCACCCAAATAAAATCTTTCAAATGGTGTTGTACCTATTGCGCTATTATAATGCCCAAGGAATCCAAATTTGGCCCGGGCCATCAATACCAAATTTCCTGTAATTGGCATAAAATAAGCTGCTTGAATTAGCCATTTATGGTATTCAATCATTTTATATTTTTCAGTGTCAGATAAACTGCCATAATCTGTAGATGAAAAACCGGAAAACGGCGGTGTAAACTCTATTCCAACAGATACCAGTGAACCATTTCGCGGATATATTGGTTGGTCAACGGAGTTTCTGGCCAGGATAACACTTAAACTAATATTGTTATATGTTCCTGTGCCATTACCAAAAGTAAAAATCTGGTTATAATTCTGTAATTTATATCGCTGGAAATTAACTCCCGTATATAATGTAAAATAATCATCAGGCCAGGTTAATCTTCTTCCTACACCAACTGTTATTCCATCAATTACAAAAGATTGACGTAACACATTATCCTTTGGATAACCATTGCTGTATAAAGAGTGATAATAACTTAAAGTTAATGCATTGGGTTTTCTTCCACCCAGCCAGGGTTCAGTAAAAGATGCACTGTAACTGATATAACCTTTACCATATGATTGTACCCGAAGACTTAATTTTTGACCATCACCTGTAGGAACTGGTCGCCATTTTTTAAGATTAAGGACATTTCTGAGTGAAAAATTATTAAAAGACACTCCTAATGTACCAATTACTCGACCATATCCCCAGCCACCAGATAATTCAATTTGATCACTGGATGTCTCTTCAACTTCATAGGTAATATCTACCGTACCATCTGCCGGGTTTGGTTGAATATTAGGATTAATTGTTTCCGGGTTAAAATATCTTAATTGTGCAAGTTCACGTGTGGTTCTTATAATATCGGCTCGGGAAAATAACTGACCTGGCCTGGTTCTAAGTTCCCTGACAACCACATGATCATTTGTCCTGGTGTTACCACTTACAGAAACTTTATTAATGGTGGCCTGTTTTCCTTCATATACCCTTATTTCAAGATCAATTGAATCATTCTCTACCAATACTTCAACCGGGTTAGCCTGAAAAAACAGGTAGCCATCATTCATATAAAGTGAACTTACATCATCTTCGGATTGATTGAACGAAAGATTTGAGTTTAATAATTCCCAATCGTAAACATCTCCTTTTTCAACTCTTAATACCCGGTTCAAAAAAGCATCCGGATATTTGGTATTTCCTATCCATGTAATATCCCTGAAATAATATTTACTTCCTTCGTATAATTTTATATCGATACTCACCGTATTATCAGGATTCCTGTACATGGAATCACTCAAAATCTTAGCATCTCTATAACCTACGGCATTGTATTTATCAATCACATTTACCAGGTCTTCTTCGTATTTTTCTCTAATAAACTTTGAAGATTTAAAAATTCGAAGTCTAACATTTTCATTCCCATAATCCTTGACATCATCAAGCACTTTGGTAAACCTTAAAGTTACAATGTCCTTTACTACATTAAATATAAGGCCTTCAAGATTTCCTAATGGCTTGAACAATCCTTTCTCTTTTGTTTCCTTTAAGTACTTTTTAACTTTAAGATCGTCAAATTCAGTATTTCCAATTATGTTAATGGATTGAATTTTGACTTTCTCATTTTTATTGATATCAATTTGTAATCGAACATGGTTAATTCTTAAAGAATCCTCAATTTGTGAAATTTTAACATCAGTATCCAGGTATCCTTTTTCTGTGAAATAATCTGTAATGGTATTTTTTGTGCGGATGATCATATTGTCTGTCACCACATCACCACTGGCAAGTTTTATTTCATCCCTGATATTATCAGCTTCAGATTTTTTAACTCCACCAAAGGAAAAAGTAGACATTCGGGGACGTTCTTGTAAGTCAATATTTAAAAACACAAGATTGCCTTGCACATTGCTTATGGAAACAATCACATTTTCAAAAAGCCCCTGATCCCATAAATTACGAATAGCCTTGGAAACTTCCTCACCAGGAATACTAATCACATCGCCCACAGTAAGTCCGGACAATGTAATTAAAACACTATTATCAAGGTATTTAACACCAGAAATAGTAATACCACCTATTTCATATTTTTTAGGACTGGCATAATTCAACTCTTCCAGATCGCCCAGATTAATTTGGCCATAAACAGCGACAACTGCTAACCAAAATACCAGAACCAATCCACTAATTTTCATTCTCATCCTTCTCCTTAATTATTTGTTCACTGATCTTACCAAATCTTCTTTCCCGATTTTGAAAATCAACAATTGCTTCATAAAAATCTTCCTTCCTGAATTCAGGCCAGAACTTAGGTGTAAAATACAATTCTGAATATGCAATTTGCCATAATAAAAAATTACTGATCCGATACTCTCCACTTGTACGAATTAATAACTCAGGGTCAGGAAAAGCTGATGTAGTTAAATAAGATTCAAATAATTCCTGATCCACTTGTTGAAGGCTTATCTTATTGGTTGCAACATCTTTAGCTAACTCTTTAGCAGCCTGTGTTAATTCCCATCTTGAGCTGTAACTCAATGCCAATACCATTGCCATTCTTTCATGATGTGCAGTATCATTAATTGCCTCTTGCAATTCTTTCTGTGTTTTCTTTGTTAATGCCTCTAATTCTCCTATGGCCAAAAGCCTGATCTTATTATCATGCAGGGTTTTAGATTCTTTGTGAATTGTTCTTACCAATAATTTCATCAATGCATTCACTTCTGCCCTTGGACGGTTCCAGTTTTCAGTTGAGAAGGCATAAAGTGTTAGATATTTAATACCCAATTCCGCAGCAGCTTCAGCTGTTTCCCTCACAGATGTTACACCATGATTATGACCAAAAGTTCTTAATTTACCTCGTTTTTTTGCCCACCTGCCATTTCCATCCATTATGATGGCAACATGTTGAGGTAATCGTTTAATATCTATTTTATCTTTCCAACTCATTCAGTTGTTCTTCTCACAATCCTAATATCCGTTCTGAAAATCTGAACATTTATTTCTGTTCTTCAGATTTATATTATATGTTATTGTTAACCCAGCAAAGGAATACCAATCATTATTACTAGAATCGCCTCGCTGCATATTGGGTTCATGATCCAGATTCGGGTCTGAGTACAGTAAATCATTGTACTCATCAGATCCTTCAGGATAAGCATCAGCAAACTGGTAATAAGTATAACTGATATCATCCATGTAGTCTGAAAATGTTTTACGCATTCCCCATTCAAGGCTAACTGCAATCCGCTTAGAAAAACTATATTTTACTCCTACACCAAATGGAATACAAAATGCGGCTGTAGAATAATTTCTATCACTGGAATTATCCGGATCAAGAAATTCAGCATCTTCCTGACCTTCTGTATATTTATCACGTAATTTCACATCTCCAACTTTAGGGTTGTGAAACACTACACCAACACCTCCAAATAAATATGGGGTAACATAGTTCTTTTTACTCCCTGTGAAATAGGGTAAAAAATTAAACTCTGCTACTCCTGCCAACTCAGTAATTTCTGACTTAAATTCCAGGGACCTGTTTTCAGCATACTTAACAATATTATCATCGCCGGCTAAAATACCTTCATAAATATTTAATTTAAAAGCCCACCTTCCATTCAACGAATACCTGAATAGCACACCATAACCAAGGTTGGTTTGCCTAAATGGGATTTTAGGATTTATATCACCAACATAATAAGATCCGCCAACAAATCCACCTATTTCCAACTG
>DAOVYU010000294.1 GCA_030635465.1 Bacteroidales bacterium
AAAACTTTTGAAAGGGATCAAAAGATCAGCCTTCAACCCAACGATTACGCCCTTATTATCCATTACTTTTCGGAAATGAATGTGGATGATTGGCAAAAAAGAAGAACCTACCTTGGTAAGATTATAGACGATGGAGCAATGATTTACCAGGTACTTAATGATATAAATGCACCGGGAATGGAATTGTATAACAAGGATGAATTTATTGATAAGTTGACCATGCCAACCGGTAGCCTGAAGCATATTGAAATATTGGATACGAAATTCAAAGATGATAAAATCATGGTTCTTAGATTTAGGATTAACGAGAAATAATAGATGATTAAAGTTTATAAAATATCAACAATTATATTTGTTCTGCTTGTTCTTTGCGCACCATCATGTGAAGATGAACAGGAAGCAGCGAATCGTGAAGAGGCAATCCTAACTAACACAAAGAATGACATACGCACGGAATTTGAAACGGATTATTTGACTCAAACTTCTCTGTTCGCTTATGAAACTACAGCAAAACAAAAACTTTCCGACTTAGCTGATTACATTCATATTATGGCAGATACTTCACTTGATGTGACATTCAGGAAAAAAGCAAGTGAAATAATAAAGAGCACCTTTTTATCTGAAAATATAACATTACGAGTAATTTTACTGGAAGGAGAGCCAGTAAAAAAATTAGAAGTTCACACAATAATTAATATGGGATTGGAAAACAAATTACCACATCTACCCTTTACATTTGACTCCATAATTGTTCATGAATCGCTTCAAAGGATCGGAAGTTCAACTTATTCTGGAATCTTTATGTTTTCACAAAATTTCACAGATCCTGCTATTCCAGAACAAATTATTAAATCAATCAGAAGATACTCCGATTTTTATGCAGTAAAGGAAGATAAGGTATTTGGAACGGATTCACTGAAGGTATGGAATGTGCGATTGGGTGAGATCAGGTAGGATATACCAGTTTTACTACTCATTTATATCGCCAAACGCTTCTGCCTATGTTTTTTTTTAGATCTAGCAGCTGACAATTGTTGAAGAATAGATTCATGCTTATACCCAGCCAATAAATCGTTGATTACATCAGATACAGAATTTATTTCGGTGGCCATATAGGCTTTTGCACCTGCGAAGGCAAAACCTTCGTCCATCTTACCTATAGCAGAGTTATACAATGCACTTGCAATACAGAATGGAGCTTCTTTGTAATTACAAGTGGCAAGACATTTCCACGGACATTTAAATGGCTTGGCTTCACCATCCATAATCTGCTGAACAAATTTGTTTTTGACAACCCTTCCTGGTAAACCCACCGGACTATCAATGATAACAATATCCTCCTTACTTGCTGCAAGGTAACTTTCTTTATATTCCAGTGAAGCATCACATTCGTATGTAGTTACAAAACGAGTACCAACTTTAACTGCTTTAGCACCCGCCTGCATAATGTCATACATATCTTTCCCGGTATTGATTCCTCCACCAGCAATGATTGGTATAGACTTTCCAAATGCCTCTTCAAATGGTTGAATTGCTTTGACTGTTTCCTCCACTAGAATGTGAAGTGGAATCATATTTTCAGCTAGATTTTCTCTTTTAAAGCCTAGATGTCCGCCGGCCATTGGTCCTTCTACTACAACTGCATCAGGTACAAAATTGTATTTAGATGCCCAGTAGCGGAATATGGTGCTAGCTGCTTTTGCAGAGGATACTTTTGGTACAATCTTGGTCTTATGGCCATTAAGTCCCGCTTCAGCTACAATTGCAGGGATTTTAAGTGGTAATCCTGCACCAATAAATATAATATCAATCTTTTCTTCTATTGCAACCCGAATCAATTCTTCATGATCGGTTAATGCCATCATTATGTTAACACCCAATACACCTTTTGTTTGGCTTCTGGCTTTTCTGATCTCATTTTGCAGGGCCCTTTTATTAGCTTCATGGAATCTTTTCTTATAACCCGGGTCAGTCATCCCAATTGCTGCTGCTGATATGACACCTATACCTCCTTCATTGGCAACGGCAGAAGCAAGACCAGCCATTGATACAGCTACACCCATTCCTCCCTGTACAATAGGTAGCTTTACACTAAGGTTTCCGATGTTTAATGATTGTATTTTATTATGTTCCATTATTTTTCCTAAAGCCAGATATGATTGATGTGTATTCCTGTTTTCTGTAATTTTTTTAAATATATAATTGATATATATTACAACGACAAAATTAGGTTGGAGAAGCTTCAAAATATTATAATAGGGATGAAAGTGCCAATAATAGTTTTAAACAGAAGTTTTAGGGACGAAATTATTGAATACAGGTGCCAAAAACATTGTCACTTGGCGAATGTTAGATAAGTTCTTTAAGTTTTATAACATAATTTTTTGAAACTGGTATCGGAAAATCAACTTTTTCAAAATATATACGATAACCTTGTGAGCTACCTTCAATTTTATCTATGTGGTTGATGTTAGCCATATAAGATCTATGGCACTTGAAAATAAACTTATCATCTTTTAGTACCTCTTCAGCTTTTATAAGACTACACCTCACCATCTGGTTCTTAATTCCCTTATCTTCTTTCCAAAAAATTTCAATATAATTATTGGCCGACCGTACAAAAAGAATTAGGCTAGCCTTAATGGAAAGATTGTCTTTCTGGTAGTCAGAAACAAAATGAACGAGCTTATCAGGGGACGATTTGTTTTCCTTTAGCTTTTGGTTAAGTTCATTTGCCAATCTCAGGTGCGATCGTAATAAGCGGTGACGGTTAAGGACAATTAAAACAGATGTAGGAACAATGGCAAACAGGATTAATTTAATGATCATATCGAAACCGAACTCCATTATTCCAAGTGCCTTGTAATAAAGAAAATAGCCAACACTAACAGTAAAAAGGATCCATAAGTCCCAAAAAATTTCTTTTTTAACATTCCATGAAGTTCCTTTTAAAACTCTTGGAAAAAGGCTGGGAAGGATTAACAGGTTAAGACTTAATGAAAGAAAAGTAACAATGCCCAAACCAATGACAAGAATATATTTTTCCCGTGTTGCAAATGAATCGATCTGAAGAGGTTGAAAAAGAAATAAAAATACAAATACCCCCACACTGATGAAAAAGATGATCTTAGTATTGTGTTTCAAATCATCATTGAACGGATATGGTTTGTTTAGGAATTCAAGCATGCTTGTTTTTCAAATAAAATTTCACATAAAAATACAAAAGTTTATCGGAATGAAATGATTAGGTTAATAAATAACCAGGGCAAACGCATCTAAATAATTCTCTAATTTAATTACCTGATAATCAATAATATATGTTGGTTTTCCGACATTAAATTTGTATATTTGTCTGATAATCAGATAGATAAATATGTCAGAAAAGAACAAATTATTATCGTATTTTTCAGAGATGAAAGACCCTAGAGTTGAAAGAACGAAACGACATCAGAT
>DAOVYU010000180.1 GCA_030635465.1 Bacteroidales bacterium
AAGAGGAATTTATTTCAAATTACGCTTTTCTCTTTTGACCCTCTGATTAATCCCGTATGTACGGGACTCTAACCAGCTGAGCTAAAGAGGAATTTATTTCAAATTACGCTTTTCTCTTTTGACCCTCTGATTAATCCCGTATGTACGGGACTCTAACCAGCTGAGCTAAAGAGGAATTTTAAAAATGCGAGTGCAAAATTATATAATTATTCTAAATAAACAATACATTTGCCAAAAAAATTAACAATACTGAAAACAAATGGCTTTTTGGAATTCGGATATTGATTAATAAATTAAGTAAAAAGTAAATAAGTTAATAGGTAAATAAAGATTTGAACTTGCATCTCCTTAAGGCTTACTAGGAGCTCCTATTAATTTATTCACCTATTAACATTTAACTGTTTTTATATGACTAAAGTATTAGGAATGGGCAATGCCCTTGTGGACATTTTAACAAAATTAAAAACTGACAAAACCCTGGAGGAGTTTAGTTTACCCAAAGGTAGTATGCAGCTAGTAGATTTTGAAATTAGCAACAAAGTGAATAAAGGAACTGATCACCTTGAAAAACAAATCGCTTCAGGTGGATCGGCAGCAAATACCATTCATGGAATTGCAAAAATGGGTCTGGAAACGGGTTTTATTGGGAAAGTAGGAGAGGATGAGATGGGAACTTTTTTCCATGATGATATGCTGAAAAGTAATATTAATCCTCAATTATTAAAAAGCAATACACCCTCCGGAAAGGCTATGGCTTTGATCAGTCCTGATTCGGAACGGACATTTGCTACTTATTTAGGTGCAGCTGTAGAATTGTCACCAGACGATATCATCAGTGATCATTTTGTAGGATATGATTATTTTCATATTGAAGGTTATTTAGTACAGAACCATGCTTTAATTGAAAAAGCTGTCAAGTTTGCTAAGGATAATGGTCTTAAGGTTACCCTTGATATGGCAAGTTACAATGTGGTGGAGGAAAACCTTGAATTTTTGAAGGTTTTACTTGATAAGTATGTTGATATTGTTTTTGCCAATGAAGAAGAAGCCAAGTCTTTTACAGGAATGGAACCAGAAGCTGCGTTGAATGAATTTGCAATGTTGTGCGAGATTGCAGTTGTGAAGATTGGAAAACACGGCTCGCTTGTTAAAAAAGGAAATGAAGTTTATAAGGTAAATTCAATTGAAGCAAACCCAATTGATACTACTGGTGCTGGAGATCTTTATGCTGCTGGTTTTATATATGGATTGATCAAGGAATATTCCTTAGATAAATGTGGCAGAATAGGCTCTATATTGGCCGGTAAAACTATTGAAGTTATTGGCCCAAAGATGGATGACCAACAGTGGTCTGATGTGTGGAATTTAATTGAAAAAATTTAAACAATTCAATATCTTTCTAAATAACGGCTTTTGTGATTTATTTACAACGGTTTGTTTTTTAATTCTTTAGATTTTTTTATTTTTGCACCTCTTTTTTCAAATATAATAGTTTAAATATATAAGATTCTTAGAAATGAAGGTATACCAAACAAACGACATCAGGAACATAGCACTGGTAGGTGGAGCAAAATCCGGGAAATCAACCCTGGCTGAAGATATGCTCTTCGAAGGCGGTGTGATCAACAGACGCGGATCGATTGACGATAAAAATACAGTATCTGATTATCGTCCTATTGAATTGGAAAGACAAAACTCTGTTTTATCAACAGTATTATTTGCAGAGTTTAATGGCAAAAAGATCAATATCATTGATACTCCAGGATTTGATGATTTTGTTGGTGAAGTTATTGCTTCATTGCATGTTGCTGATACTGCCGTTGTTGTTGTTAATGCTCAAAACGGTGTAGAGGTTGGGACTGAGATAGCCTGGAGAAATACCTTAAAAAATAATACCCCTGTTATTTTTGCCATCAATCACCTGGAACATGAAAATTCCAATTTTGATGAAACCATCCGTCAGATGAAGACTCGGTTTGGAGGTGCCCTTTCTATTATCCAATATCCTGTTAATATTGGTCATGGATTTGATTCGGTGATTGATCTGTTGAAAATGAAAATGTTTAAATTCCCCCAGGACGGAGGAAAGCCAACAATAACTGACATTCCAGATGCTGAAAAAGGTAAAGCAGAAGAATTACAGGCTGCTATGATTGAAGATCTTGCCACAAGTGATGAGGCATTGATGGAAAAATTCTTTGAGAATGGAACATTAACAGAGAATGAAATGCGTCAGGCATTGAAGGTTGGATTGAGTACACGTGCTTTGTTCCCGGTATTATGTATTGGAGCAAAACACAATATGGGTGTTAATAGGTTAATGGAGTTTATAACGAATAATGCTCCGGCTCCCAATGAAATGCCTCCGGTAAAAACTGTTGAAGGAAAAGAATTTAGCTGCGATCCTACAGCTCCTGCTTCTGCATTTGTTTTTAAAACATCCATTGAGCCTCACTTTGGTGAAGTTTCATTTTTCAAAGTGTACAATGGAGAAATTGCTGAAGGGAATGACCTTGTGAATTCAAAAACTGGATCAAAAGAAAGATTAGGACAACTTTTTGCTGTCTATGGAAAGAATCGAGAAAAACTACCAAAAGTAGTTGCTGGTGATATTGTAGCATCTGTAAAGTTGAAAAATGTGCCTACAAACTCTACCATGAATACGGCTAAATTGTCTGATGATCAAATTGAACCAATTGAATTTCCTGAACCTAAATTTAGGGTTGCTGTAAAAGCGCAAAACACAGCCGATGAAGAAAAAATGGGTGGCCTGCTCAATGCAATGCATAAAATGGACCAAACACTGGTTGTGGAGTATTCAAAAGAATTAAAGCAGCTTATTTTAGGCGGACAGGGAGAACTTCACTTAAATATTATCAAGTGGCAAATAGAAAACCTGGAGCATATTCCAATGACTTTCATTGCTCCTAAAATTCCCTACCGTGAAACGATTACCCGTTCAGCGAAAGCCCATTACAGACACAAAAAACAATCTGGTGGTGCAGGTCAGTTTGGTGAGGTATACATGATGATTGAACCATATGTAGAAGGAATGGAATGGACGAAAGAATTTCCTGTTAGAAAATCTGAAGAAATAGAACTTGATTGGGGAGGGAAATTGATAATGAACACCTGTATTGTTGGGGGCGCTATTGATGCACGCTTTATGCCGGCCATTTTAAAAGGAGTTATGGAAAAGATAGAAGAAGGCCCATTAACCGGCTCTTATGCCAGGGATATTGTGTTCTATATTTATGATGGTAAAATGCACCCGGTTGATTCCAATGAAATTTCATTTAAGTTAGCTGGTCGTCATGCTTTCAAGGAAGCCTTTAAAAATGCAGGACCTCAGATTCTTGAGCCAATATATGATGTAGAGATTTTAGTTCCAGAGGATAGAATGGGTGATGTAATGACAGACTTGCAGGGAAGAAGGGCCATCATCATGGGTATGGATCGTGAAGGAAATTACCAGAAGATCAATGCAAGGGCTCCATTGGCTGAGATGAATAAATATGCAACAGCATTAAGCTCAATTACTAGTGGACGCGCAATGTATTCAATGAAATTTGCTGAATATGAAAATGTACCTGCTGATGTACAACAGCAGTTGCTGAAAACATATGAAGAGTCTCAGGAAGACGAAGATTAATCGATATAGATTTAATTGCAAGACCCCAACTGAAAAGTTGGGGTCTTTTTATGTCAAGTGGTTTTATTAAAAAGGTAAATCATCCATTGGGCCTTCGTCCACCACTTCTGGAGGAGCCTGTGAATCTTGAGGTACATTTCCAAAATCAGGTGGGGCTATGCCAGAAGCCTCCGATTCAGCTTTCACCAACCTCCATGCTTTTACATCGGTATACCACCTGCTGTTATATTCCCTGCTTTCAATATTAATGCTTGCAGTTACTACTTCATTTTCTCCAAAACTTTGCAGGTTCAATTTATCACCCCAAACAGTAATACAAACCTTTTTTGGATATTGATCCTGGGTTTCCAGAATAAAACTTTGTTTTTTCCAGGGACCGTTTCTTCCTTCACCTGTTTCTTCGGGTAGAATTTGTACTATTTTGCCGGTAATTTCCATTTTATTAGTTATTAATTGGAGTTGCTAAGATACTAGGATCTTCTTTATTTTCGATATCAATTATTTCAACATTTCTAAAATCTTTTAAACTGGTATTTGTGTCAGCCTTAAATTTTACCGGTAAATAAAATTCTCCGTAACCTGATGCGATTCCTTTGCTGTTAATTTTTTCCACCAGAACGGACTGTGTTTTACCAATAAATGAACTGCGGTATTTCCGTTTGTTTACTTCTGCAATATAACGCACAATTATACTTCGATCCGATTTAATTTTTTCGGGGATTTGATCAGTCATTCTTTCAGCACGCGTTCCCTGGCGGACAGAATATTTAAAAGTATGTACATGTGTAAATCCAATTTCCTCCACCGCTTTACACGTTTCCTGAAAATCTTCTTCTGTTTCGCCAGGAAAGCCTACCATAATATCGGTTGTAA